>JAGFCB010000247.1 GCA_022394775.1 Candidatus Poribacteria bacterium | reverse complement strand
GTTTGCCTCGCAGTGAGAGTTATCAATAACGCTGTCTTGCTCAAAGTCCCCCTGATAAGGGGGATTTAGGGGGTTGACTTGGCATTAAGAGTGTATAAGTAATTCTAAAATCTACCATAGTATAGCAATCGGAAATCGTCAGCAGCCAGCAGGCGGTTAAGCGGTTTTCGTCTAACAAAGGCTGCCTCTTAAGGTAGCCGTAGCCTTAAAACCCGTAGCTCGTAATGTAATGGAGAGCGGATATACGGGATGACACTTCAAACCCTAAACTCGCCTGACCGAGCCGCAAGGAAAGCTAAAAATAAAGGAAAATTAAAAATATGTCCTCACAACCTAATGTCTTGTTCATGATTGCCGACGACCATCGGTGGGATGCCATCGGCGGTATGGGCGATCCAACAGTCAAAACACCAACTATGGATTCACTCATGGCACGCGGAACGACCTTCCGCCAGACCCACATCATGGGTTCGCTTTCCGGAGCAGTTTGTGTTCCGAGTCGCGCCGCTGTTCTCACAAGTGCGAGTCTATTCCGAAGCGGTGCAAACCAGATTAACCGGGATTACGCTATCTGGCCCGAGGTAATGCGTCAAGCAGGGTACCACACATTTTTTTCTGGCAAATGGCATAACGATCGACAAACGTTTACCGACAGTTTCGATGATGGTGCCAAGATTTTCTTCGGTGGCATGAGCGATCAATATAAAGTGCCAGTTTTCGATTTCGATCCAACAGGAAAATACCCTCAGGATGCCAGATACATTGGAGAAAAGTTTTCTACGGAAATGTTTACTGACTCCGCTGTGCAATTTATAGAAAACTATGACGAAACGGATCCGTTTTTCGTTTATCTCTCGTTCACTTCACCGCACGATCCGAGAACCGCACCCGGAGCGTATGCCACGATGTATCCGCCAGAAGAGGTACCTGTCCCCGAAAACTGCGTTCCTGAACATCCGTTCGATAACGGCGAAATGCGTATCCGAGATGAAGTGTTAGCCCCCTTCCCACGCACACCTGAAATCGTTCAGCAACACATCGCAGATTACTACGGCATGATTACACACATGGATGCCGAAATGGGACGTGTTCTGCAGACGTTAGAAGCGAAAGGGCAGCTGGATAATACAATCGTCATCTATACTGCCGATCACGGACTCGCTGTCGGACAACACGGACTGCTCGGCAAACAGAACCTCTATAACCACAGCATCCGTGTACCTTCCATATTTGCCGGACCAGGGATCCCCGAAGGCACAATAGTTGACGCACTCACCTATCTCTACGATGTTTTTCCCACGGTCTGTGATCTCACCGATGTTGACTGTCCGGATACGACTGAAGGGAAAAGTTTAGTTCCGCTGATGGAGAGTTGTGTAGAACGGGTACGCGAAACAGTCTTTGCGGCGTATAAAGATATTCATCGCACTATCAGTGATGGACGTTGGAAACTCATCCGCTACTATGTTTCCGAGGATACAGGCGAAGGCACGGATTGCCTTCAACTCTTTGACTTAGAGCAGGATCCCTGGGAGACAACGAACCTCGCTGATTTGTCTGAACATGCCGACCGCATCCGATCCCTTGCTGCAGATATGAAAATGTGGCAAACCGAGACGGACGATTTCATGAAAGACACACCGATATTGCCGATGTAAGATGAAGATTGATTGGAAGGCTGGAAGGTTGCAAAGTTGGAAGAGAAGACTGGAATATTGGAAGGCTGGGGGGTACCCATCCTGCCGTTCATTCTCCCTTCTTCCACGCTTCCCTTCTTCCAACCTTTCTTAACTTTCCAATCCGCTATGGCCGATAGCAATCAATCGCGCGGCCTGCTCCGCCGTGTCAGCGATTAACCGCGACGCGTCTGCAACGGCATCTGCTAATTCCATCGGCTCTTGTACAATGCCCAACATTGCATCAATACCTGCTTCATAAACGATTTCAGCACCTTCAGCGATGCCGCCCGCAATCGCGATGACAGGGATATTATCCGCCTTTGCGACCTTTGCAACACCGATGGGTGTCTTCCCGAATGCCGTCTGAAAATCGAGTTGCCCCTCACCCGTGAAAACAATAGCAGCCCCTTTCACCCGTTTTCTGAGGTTGACGGCATCAATCATAATATCAACACCGAGTCGTAATTCGGCGTTGAGAAACGCCATCAGTCCTGCCCCTAGTCCACCAGCAGCCCCGGCACCGGGGATGTCATTAAAAGATTTGCCGAGCGTCCGTGTCAAAACTCCGTCAAAATGTGTGAGATGCGCGTCCAACCTCTCAATCATTTCAGGCGTGGCACCCTTCTGCGGTCCGTAGACGTGTGATGCACCTTCGGGACCTGTCAACGGATTGTTGACATCACAAGCGACGACTGTTTCGGTTTCTGCAATTGCGGGATGTAAACCCGATACATCTATTGATGCCAATTGTCTGAGACCTTCACCGCCGCGCGGTATCTGTTTGCCATTTGTATCCAGCAACCGAACACCGAGTGCCTCCGCCATACCGGCTCCACCATCGTTCGTTGCGCTGCCGCCGATACCGATAATTAAGCGTCTGCACCCCGCTTCCAGAGCAGTGTGGATCAGCTGCCCAGTACCATAAGTGGTCGTACGGAGTGGATTCCGTTCGTGTGATGCGACGAGCGTGAGACCGGAGGCGGATGCCATCTCAATGACGGCAGTTTCCGAATCTGCGAGGATACCGAATTGTGCGTCAACCTCATTTCCGAGCGGGGCAAGGACGCGTTGCGTTCGGAGGTGACCGCCGGTGGCATCAACGAGCGACTGCACCGTACCTTCGCCCCCGTCTGCCATTGGGATTTTGTCAATAACGGCATCGGGAAACACGCGACGGAGTCCTTGCTCAATCGCATTCGCAGCTTCAAGCGCACTTACGCTTCCCTTAAATGAGTCAGGTGCGACTATAATTTTCATAACGGAAAGTCTATCACAAGCACCGCAATCTGTCAAGTTCGGACAATTTTGAATTTCTGACACCTGATAACTGATTATTTTTACGATTTTCTAAAATTATGCACCTTTTTCGCTGATAAATTGTGTCATTGATAACAAGACTTACGCAAATCCGTTGTGGGTCAATCCACAAATTCCAGATTTTTTCAAATTATGCGAATTTTCAGTCCAAAATTTCGTCTTTAATATTAGAGGGTATCAACCGTATCGCCTCGCGTAATTTTACAAGACTCAGTCTACGCACCACAGGCGGGGTTTCAAACCCCTTGCAAAGGGGCCGCGTAAATCTTATCTGAGTAAACGTTTTGGTGGATACGGCGACGACCCAACTGTTCATTAGGAGGGCACCTCATGGAAAAAGAAAGCGATGTTCAACTCATTCAGAGAATATTATCGGGGGATGAAGCGGCGTTTGGTGTCTTGGTGGAAAAGCACCAGAAAAGTGTCCACGCCCTTGCCTGGCGGAAGATCGGTGATTTTCACGATGCCGAGGAGATTACACAAGATACCTTCCTTCAGGTGTACAAAAAACTACCGACACTTAAAGACCCCTATAAATTTGCTGGATGGCTGTATGTCATTGCAAATCGGCTCTGCTTTGATTGGATACGGAAGAAAAATCTTGCGATACAATCGCTGGAGGACACACCTGTGGAAGAAATTGAGAAAACCTCTTATACACATCACGTATCAGAGCAAGCGGAGATAGCTAGCTCCGAACGCCGCCGTGAGATTGTTAAAAAACTTTTGGCAAAACTACCAGAGAGTGAGCGGACAGTCATGACGCTCCATTATCTCGGCGAAATGACGGTGAAAGAAATTAGCAAGTTCTTAGGAGTCTCAGTCAGCGCGATTCATAATCGACTGTATCGGGCACGAAAGCGGTTAAAAGCGCAAGAAGAACGCTTCGTTCAAGAAGTCCTTAGCAGCGTGCAGATACCGGTAAGCGTAAAAGAAAATATCATGCGGCGGGCTGCCGACATAAAACTTACACCGACCCCGGCTTCAAAACCGTTGCTTCCGTGGGCAGCTGTCGGCACTACTGTGGTTTTGGTTGCTTTATTGCTCGGTGTGAGCAATCAACACCTCGTCCGTTTTCAGAGACCCTATAGTTTCGAGGCAGCGTCTGAACCTACCATTGAGATCATTGATACCGATATTATCCTTGATATTGCGTCAAAACCTGCGGTGCGAAATCAGTTTGGAGGCCCTGTCGTCAGTGAAACTCGTGGTGCTGGCTTACAAGCTTCTGAAAGGGATGCGACACCGAATGCCTCGGAGGATTCACTCAGCGTTTCGGAGACACACTGGATGCCGGATCCTGCGCTCCGACAGGCGGTTCGAGAAAAACTTGATATTCCGGCAGATGTCCCTTTGACCCCGGCGTATCTTCAACAACACTTAACAAGTCTCGATGTGCGATACGAAGGAATTGTGGATCTTACCGGTTTAGAGCATGCGACTGATTTGCAGGCACTTGTGCTGATAGAAAACGAGATTCACGATATATCTCCTTTGTCAGGTCTAACGAAACTCGGTTTTCTTGATTTGGGAGGCAACCAGATTTCAGATTTACGTCCGCTTGCAGCACTCACGCGTTTAGAGACTTTACACATTTGGCGGAACCGGATAGAAAATATTTCGCCACTCGCTGGGTTAGTCAATCTGAAAAAGTTGTTGATAGAGAATAATGATATTAAGGATTTTTCGCCCCTTGATGCGTTGCGTCACTTAGAGGTTGTAAACATTAATGGCAATTTTCGGGTCGTCGATTATATATCAAGGGTTGCAGTAGGCCCTCGTGTCAAAGATAGAGATTACCCTTCAATCTTTGCGGCGTGGTCGGGCAACGATATTCTCAACTTACCAAACTTGTCTGATGACGAGAAACTCATATATCACGATCTATTTTGGAGTGGACCAGAGTTTCACCTGCAATGGCATCCTACACCTGAAGGGCTTCGACTCTTTGGTAGGATAGACGATGCTTATTGGAAAAGAGAGTATCTTCTTTCACAAAATCCGAACTTTATAAGACTTGTGAGTCTTGACTACACCGATACCGATCCTGGGGATTACCCTGAAGATTGGCCATATTGGATAAAAGATGAGAACGGCAATCGCGTTCGAGCTTCCGCAGGTGATTTAGACTTCCTGATAGACTTTACACACCCTGTCGTGCAGGATATTCTCGTTCAGAAAGCCGTTGCTGTCGCAAAATGTGGTCTCTACGATGGTGTCTTCTTGGGTGGGTGGCAGGAAGATCAGGGGATTCCTAATAATGATAAAGGTGTTTATTATAGAAATGTTCAAGCCGAGCGGTCGGCAAGAATATCTATGGTGCACCGGATTCGTGAGGCTGTTGGTGACGATTTTCTGATTATTGTCAAAACGAACCAACGTAAAGCACCCCTTTCTGCTCCGTACGTTAATGGGATGTTCATGGAAGCGATTCTGGACGAACAGGACACAGGTTACACGCATGCTGAGCTCCGTGAAATTGAAAGCACGTTGTTATGGTCGGAGCAGAATTTTCGTGAACCGCGAGTCAATGCCCTTGAAGGGCGTGGCATATCGCTTGAGCCAGCAGATTCCCTGCGTAACCAGCAAAGGATGCGTGTCATTACAACCCTGAGCCTCACACATTCCGATGGCTACGTCTGCTACGACATGGGGATAAGGGGCACAATCCATGAACATGCATACGAGGTCTCGCCAGGACATGAGAGTGAGCATATAGAAGGTAAATCACATCATCACAACCACCAACACTATTGGTATCCATTCTATGATGCCCCGCTGGGTCGCCCTGTGGGCAAGAAGGCACAACTTTATCACAATAGTGAGGGACATGCGGTTGAGGGATTATTTATGCGTGAGTTCACTAATGGTTGGACGGCCTACAACCGCAGTGGAGAGGAACAGGATATCCAACTCCCCATGCAAGCATCCGGTGTCGCAAGTGGGATTATTGGTGTTAATCATACCCTCTCTGATTTGGACGGAGAGATTTATTTGAAATAGATAGACGCACCTGCCAATTTCAATTAGTACACAAACTGGAAAGTTTGTGCTACAAGCGGCGCAAGGTGGCTCTTGGGAGAAAAGACCTCTTATTGAACTGACATCATTTATTTTTAAACTGGCGTTAATAAAGAGGATTTTTCGCAACTTCCACCCGAAAACTGAATGCCCGCATAGGATGAATAGTATGTATAGAAGATTTTTTTTGCTTATTGTTGCCTTGTTTATAGTTATTAACGCTGCTTATGCTGAAGAAGAAGACTGGATGCCGGACCCAAATCTACGAAAAGCGGTTCGAGAAAGACTCATTCAACAAGGGATTGGTATTCCTGAGAATACACCTCTCACCCCTGAAAATATAACGCGGATGGGCAGATTGGACATTCGGGCAATGAACATTACCGATCTGACTGGGTTGGAACACGCAGTCAACTTTCAAGCTCTTATTGCCTATGACAATCAGATACAGGATCTTCGCCCGCTTGCGGATTTGAAGGAGATTCATTACTTAAACTTGGGAGTCAATCAGATTGTAGATATATCGCCCCTTGCGGGAGTAGTAAGCCTTGAAGTGCTGGGATTAAGCGGCAACCAGATATCTGACCTATCACCGCTTGCAGGATTAACAAACCTTGAAGACCTTTCACTTGACAGTAATCCGGTTTCGGATCTCTCGCCGCTTGCGGGGTTAACAAGTCTAAAAAAACTTTCACTTAACAGCAATCAGATTACAGATCTCTCGCCGCTTGCGGGGTTGGCAAACCTTGAAGACCTCAGAGTGAGGAACGTTACAACAGACGTTTTCTCTACGCTTCCCCTATCGAAGTTGATGCAATTCGGATACGATGAAACTTGCGACTTAGAGGGTGTTCCGATTTCTGAACGGGTTGAGAATCGTGAATATCCTTCGATTTTCGCAGGATTTGGGAACATCATCAACTTACCAAGCCTATCCTGGCGTGAAAACTTAGCATATCATGACGTATACTTGAGTAGCCTACTGTTTGGTGGCATGAGGTGGCTTCCGAGTCCTGAAGGTCTAAAAACCTTTCTGCATGTTGAATCCGCAAGAAAAGAGCGAGATCATCTGCTTTCTCTGAACCCGAACATGATTTTCATTGTTGCGATGAACTATTGGGCCGCTAACCCGGGTGAGTATCCTGAGGATTGGCCGTATTGGTTGAAGGATGAATCGGGAAACAATATTAAAGAACATGGGAATCCTCTTATTGACTTCACACACCCAGAAGTGCAGGACTTTTTGATTAGGCGTGCGGTTGCGTTTGCGAAATGCGGTCTTTTTGATGGTATTTTTTTTGATGTTTGGCGAGATGAGTGGCGTAATAGGGGGATCGCTCCCTACTATGCATACGATTTAGAAGAAGGGGCGATTACACTGCTGCGACGGATCCGTGAGGGTGTTGATGCCGTCAGAGATGATTTCCTTATCATCGCTAACACCAACCGCTCCAAGATCCCGCGTTCAGCACCTTATGTAAATGGAATGTTTATGGAAACTATAGGTTCTCCTTTATTTGGTTACACCCATGAGGAACTTGCTGAGATTGAGAGTACGCTCCTTTGGGGTGAGCAGCATCTAAAAGCACCGCAAATCAATTGGTTGGAAGGGTGGGCACTGACGGTTGAACCGCTTGACAGTCCAAGAAATCAACAATGGATGCGCCTGTTCACCACAATGAGCCTCACACTTTCTGATGGCTATGTTTCATTCGCAGCTGGGATCGCTTTAGGCCATCATACGCATATCGATGAGATGTGGGATGAGATTTGGGAAGGACATGCAGATAAGCACGCACGCGGTGAAAAGCATAATCATCTACACCAGCATTATTGGTATCCGTTCTGGGATGCGGATCTTGGTCATCCTGTCGGTGGCGATGAAACGAAAGGGCGGCTTTACGTCAACAGCACCGGTGAGACGATTGACGGCGTATTCATCCGCGAGTTTACCAACGGCTGGGCAGTGTATAATCGGAGTGGGAAGGAACAGCAAATCGAGTTCCCTGAAGCGGTGTCTGGCGTTGCCAGTGGTGTAGAGGACCAACGCGCTCATGTACTATCTGACTTAGATGGCGAGATTTATTTGAAATCGGCATCGGGGTTGGAAACCCTTCCTACAGTGGACATCAACGGTGATGGCACGGTTAACATACTGGATCTTGTGATAGTCGCGAATGGATTTGGGGAACAAGACCCCGATCTGAATGGTGATGGGACTGTGAACATACTGGATCTCGTGCTTGTTGCGAATGCGTTTGGAGAGCAATAAATGCATGGTTACACATCGTTGATAGCGATACTTTTAGAGGACGCCCTCCGATGCGTTTGTAGTAACGTGAGTTTGATAAAGGTGGAACTTCGGAGAAAATACCTCTTCTTGAACGCACATAATTTATTTAGGACTTACGCACTGCTTCTTAAAGTCCCCCTGATAAGGGGCGGGGAATGCCCATAAGGCATTCATACCGTTGATTCTTTAGGGGGTTTAAACCGCTTTTTGCGTCTAAATGTT
>JAGFCB010000301.1 GCA_022394775.1 Candidatus Poribacteria bacterium | reverse complement strand
CCGATGCCCATGCGACTGTTCAGCGTATTGATATTCCGAGTATAGCGTTTTTAGAGTTGACAGCGAGTTCCGACTTCAACTATACATTTGAGAGCATTGAGGTTCCCGGTGTAGATTATTTAGCCGTAACAGCGAGTTCGGATTTTCAAGATTACGCAGGGAACACCCTGAGTGCGGATGGTAAAAAGACAGTCGGCTTTACACTCATTGATGGGGTCTTTACGACCTACGATTTCCCGGGTTCAAAGAACATGTATTTCTATGCCCTCGGTAATAATGGCACCGCTGCGGGGCACTACGAGGACAGCGATGGGCTATTCCATGGGGTTATCTTGGAAGATGGCGAACTCCGCCAATACGATTTTCCGGGTGCTGTCGAAACCGAGATACACGGCATTTCTGATGCGACCGGCGCACTGACAGGTAATTTTATAGATGCTTCTGGGGTGCGTCGTGGGTTTTCAGGGGAGCGGATCATAGAGGTGCCCGGTGCATCAGAGACCTACGCAGATTTTGTCAACGCCGCGGGTCTCATCGTAGGCAGCTACGTAGACAGTGAAGGGCTATATCATGTCTACATGCTTGCCCCGAATGACAATTTTATCATTTTCAACTTTCCACGTGCTGAAACGATAGAATACCTTTTTACGCCTGCTGCGAATCAAGCAGAGATTTTCGTTGTCCGTGTCAAACGGGTGGAGGATGTGCCGCGCACGTATGTCGGCGGGCCAGGGGGTCTACATGAGTTTCGGTTTCCCGGCAGCGTGAGCACGGAGGGCTGGAATATTAATCAAGATGGTTCTGTCGTTGGCTACTATGACACAGCGGATGGACGCAGACACGGGTTCATCGCAAGACCCGATGCCGATACCGTCGCACAAGTCACCCATGAACTCGTTTCTGGACCCACCCATGGACCCACCCAGGCAACCTACACTTTTGAGAGCATTGAGGTTCCCGGTGTAGATTATTTAGCCGTAACAGCGAGTTCGGATTTTCAAGATTACGCCGGTCACACCCGGAGTGCGGATGGTGAGAAAACCGTCGGCTTTACACTCATTGATGGCGTTTTTAGGACGTATGATTTTCCGGGCGCACAGGGTACTTATTTTTATGCGCTGGGGAATAATGGGGATGCTGCGGGACACTACGAGGGTAGCGACGGTCTCTACCACGGGGTCGTCCTCGAAGATGGCGAGTTGCGGCAATACGATTTTCCGGGTGCCGTCGAAACGTTCATACACGGTATTTCTGATGCGACCGGGGCATTGACGGGTAATTTTATAGATGCTTCTGGGGTGCGTCGTGGATTCTCAGGGGACATCATCGTTGAGTTTCCTGGGGCATCGGAAACGTATGCCGATTTTGTCAACGCGCACGGCAGTATTGTCGGCAGCTACGTAGATGCTGAAGGGAGATATGAGGGATACGTTCGGATCGCCGATGGCAGATTTCTATCTTTCAACTATAGAACCACAGCAGACCTACGACGCTTTACAGACACACCCGCGTTGGAATATATTTTTCTCCACGGTATCAGCGATGTCGGTGTTATCGTGGCAAGATCCAAAGCCGTAGAGGATGTGCCGCGCACCTATGTCGGTGCCACCGAAGGCTTACATGAGTTGCAGTTCCCGGGTGCCGTGAGCACGGAGGGCTGGAATATCAATCAAGACGGCTCGGTCGTCGGGCACTATGATACAGTGGATGGACGTAGACACGGGTTTATCGCAAAACCCGCAACGGACACGGAGGCACAAGTCAGTGAGCCACCGGTTACACCGCCCCCTCTTGCCGACTATACCTTCGAGACGATTGAGGTGCCGGGTGTAGATTTTTTAGCCATAACAGCAAGTAGCGACTTTGAGGATTACGCCGGCTACACAAAAAGTGCTGATGGTGAAAAAGATGTTGCCTTTACACTCATTGACGGCGTTTTTACGAGGTATGATTTCCCCGGCTCACAGAACACCTATTTCTACGCGCTCGGTAATAATGGCACCGCTGCGGGACACTACGAAGATAGCAACGGGCTGTTCCATGGTGTCATTTTGGAAGATGGCGAACTGCGGCAATATGATTTCCCGGATGCTGTCGAAACGCAGATATACGGTATTTCTGATGCGACGGGGGCACTGACAGGTAACTTTATAGATGCCTCTGGGGTTCGCCGCGGGTTCTCAGGCGACACAATCGCTGAGATCCCCGAAGCATCGGAAACGTATGCCGATTTCGTAAATGCAGTAGGTGTTATCGTCGGCAGCTACGTAGATGCTGACGGTCTATATCATGTATAAGCGTTTATCACGAATGGCCCATCCACGACTCTGGACTATCTGGACGTATCTAATCTGGAATACTTTTTCTTGCACGGTATCACCGATACAAATGTTGTTGTTAGCAGAGCAAAAGCAATCGGTGACATCCCGCGCACTTATGTCGGCACCTTCAGGCAAGGGCTACAGGAATTGCAGTTCCCGGACAGCGTGAGCACAGAAGGTTGGAATATTAATCAGGACGGCTCGGTCGTCGGGCACTATGACACCGCAGATGGACGCAGACACGGATTTATCGCAAGACCCGCAGCGGACCCTGCCACGCAACCCACTGTTGCACGTCCCGACTTCACCTATACGTTTGAAAGTATTGATGTGCCCGGTGTAGCGTTTTTGGAGGTGACAGCAAGCAGCGACTTCGGAGACTACGCCGGCAACACGAAAAGTGCCGATGGCGAAAAAGTCGTCGGCTTTACGCTCATTGATGGCGTTTTTACGAGGTATGATTTCCCCGGCTCGCAGGAGACTCGTTTCTATGCGCTCGGTAATGATGGGCAAGCCGCCGGATACTACCAAGATAGCGAGGGGCTGTTCCATGGGGTCGTCCTCGAAGATGGTGAGTTGCGGCAATACGATTTTCCCGATGCTGTTGAAACATTCATACACGGTTTCAGTGATGCGACGGGTGCGTTGACGGGTAATTTTATAGATGCTTCTGGGGTGCGTCGTGGATTCTCAGGGGACCTAATCGTTGAGTTCCCCGAAGCATCGGAAACTTATGCCGATTTCATAAATGCGGAAGGTGTTATCGTCGGCAGCTATATAGATGCTGACGGGCTATATCATGTATACGCGCGTAGCTCGGATGGCAGGTACCTAACTTTGGATTTTCTGGATCCATCTAATCTGGAATACGCTTTTATGCACGGTATCACCGATACAAACATTCACGTTAGCAGAGCTAAAGCTGTCGGTGATGTCCCGCGCACCTACATCGGTCTATTGCATGAACTACATGAATTGCAATATCCGGGCAGTGTGAGCACAGAAGGCTGGAATATCAATCAAGATGGCTCGGTCGTCGGGCACTACGACTCCCCTGATGGACGCAGACACGGATTTATCGCAAAACCCGCTGATGAAGCCGTGAGCGCGCATTTCGGCAACTTCTACACTGCTACACTCACGAAAGGGTTGAACATGCTTGCTGTGCCATTGGC
>JAGFCB010000220.1 GCA_022394775.1 Candidatus Poribacteria bacterium | reverse complement strand
TATAGATATATTGCTCCGCTGGAGCAAAGCGTCTTATAGACGGTATAATGACTTTTGTTGCGACAACCGTGTAGGCTCGTAGTAGTGCGATTCATCGCCCGTTCAGACGATCAAAGAACGGAAATATCGCTTTCTGCGCAAATCCTAAGAAGATAAACTTCACAACTGCGCTTCGAGCGGGATGTGAAATATTCCGCGTTGTTGTGTAGCAATGTAAAGTCTATCGTTACTGACGGCCAGAGAGACAATTTTATCTGGGACGCTTGCGGAAATCTGTTCCCACTTGCCGCGCGTGTCCAAGCGATAGATACCCGCAGCATCGGCACCATAAACGCTGGTGTGATGGACGGCAAATTTATTTATCACGGTGGGCGCACCCATGCCATCGGTGAGTACCTGCCAATGCGCGCCCGTTTCTGAACTCAAAACGCCTTCATCCGTTGCGACGTAAACCGTTGTTCCTGCAAAGACGATCTGCTTGAAACCGGTAAAGTGGAGCGGGAGGGTTGGGGTAATATTTTTCCAACTCTTTCCGCCATCAAGCGATTGAAAGAGTTTGCCATCTCGCTTACCGACATAGACAGTATCCCCAGAGACTGCCAACTTGAAGCCGCTATTAAGCCTATGAAGAGGTTCGCTGTTATCTATTAAACCCGTATCTGTCCATTCCGGGTCACCGTATTTCCACTTAAAAAGTCTTCGCTTCCACTCGGCATAGAACGTCTGTCCAGTGACTGCAAATCCGCCAATTTCCTCGTGTTTAATACCGATGGATGTATGACTTTTTGGATTATTAGGCAAATGATCCGCTGTCCACAACTCAACGAATGAAGATTCTCGTTCAAAAGTGGGAGCCTCCTGAACTGGAACAAGTACATTGTCCCTCATGGATAATTGGAAAATGCGTAGGTGGTCTTTATCATATATAATGCCGTCTTTAGATAATTGGGAAATGTGCTGTTCTTTTTCAGGTACGACTCCGTAAAGAACGTCGTTAGCGACGGCTAACGGCGAAGCAAAATTAAGGTAAGAAAATATCTGCTGTATAGTTTCAAGCGTTTGATTATTGGTATCAATCCGAACAGTTTCCCACGTCTCGCCACCGTTAACGGATTGTAAGAAATCCCGACCGGTGTTGACGTAAAGTGTATCATTCACTGCGACCAGGTCATGTATTGTCGTTCCTATTATCCCGTTCATAAATGGGTGCCATGATTTACCGCTATCAGTTGTGCGGTAGATCCCCAATGGACTGGCTCTGTAAAAAGTGTTTTTTTCCGCTACTACAATTCCCTGGGGTAAAAGTGTTTCACCGGTATTCGCCAGAAACATCATTCCAAGTGATGGACTCATGAACTCGGATTCATTCTCGTGTGTTATCTCAGTCCACGACGCTCCGAAGTCGGTTGAGTGGAAAATTCTGTTTGACCGTACGTCGCTCTCGAATACTAATTGTTCTATATCCTTCTGCTTTGGCTTAAACTCAAGCCATTCTGGTATCAAAGAATCGTGACTGACTTCTATATACAGATTGTTCTCAAAACCTGCTATCCAATAGACGGGTCCGTCCGTATTCACTTGCAATTGTTGCCAAACATCTGAATTAAGGCGGTAAAGGCCCTCGTTTGTGGAAGCAAACACTGTGTTTTCGATCGCAGCCATTGCATAAATGTGTTTGCCCGCTAACCCATTCTTTAGGAGATTCCATTGTACGCCAGCATCCGTAGACCGAAAAATACCTTTATCTTGAAGAGCGAGGTACATAACAATCCGCGGGGGCAAGTTATCTTGATATGCTTCATCCACGATGATGAATCCGACAGGATGTCCTTTTGGACGGGAGCAGAGGATGTTCCACGTTTTGCCATTATCGTTTGAAGTGAATATATTATCAGTGGAAACTATATAGAGCGCGTTGTCATGTTCAGCCATTGGCGTTCTATACATGCCGTTTCGGACGTTCGAGTTGATAAGTGTCCATGCGGTTGCGTCCGGTGTGAGTCTATAGATCCCTGTTGGTGCTGCTGCATAGAGGGTTTTGTCAGATGTAACGAAAATATCGCGGACAGTACCGCCATAGGGTCCATTTGTCCGGTTCCACTGCGAAGCGGAGAACTTAGTGAGATTGTCTTGTGTATTAGATGTTGAAGCGATCTCAGTGCTTTGCAGACCGGCACTGCTGTTTTTACCGGGGGTAGTGGCACGTCCAACCTGATTCTGTATAGTCGGTTTGGCATTGATATCAAGGACGATAGGTGCCTCAACGATTTCAATCGTCGGTTCAGATTGTGCCTCAAAGTTATACGGCTTCTGAAACCGGGCGAGATATTGATTGCTCGCCCCCAACAGTAGTATAATCAAAACTGTAGCTGCACCGAAAGCCGCCCACGGCAGCAGCGGTTTCGCAACCGGAGGGCCTATCGGTTTCATATCAGCGACTTGCCTCATGATGTCCTCAGTGAGTTTGATGGGTAATTGGACAGCTCCGAGGACTTCACTAATCAAGATCTCATCTTTCTCTTGCAAACGCTTTCGTGCCCGATGGAGCCGACTGTGAACTGTTTTCACAGATACACCTAAAAACTTACCGATTTCCTTCGATGTCATCTCGCTGAGATAGTAGAGCGTCACTACTGTGCGCTCACTCTCTGGCAATCTCGCCAGAAGTTTTTTAACAATTTCAGAGCGGTGTTCGGAGGCTTCTGTCTCGCGCTGCTCTGATACATAATGGTTATAGGAGAATCTTTCTGTTTCTGCCGCAGAAGTGCCTTCCAGTGATTGTATCGCAGGTCTTTTCTTGCGCATCCAATTCAGGCAGCATCGATTTGCGATGACGTAGAGCCACCCAGCAAACTGGTTCGGATTCTTAAGTGTGGAGAGTTTTTTGTACACTTGGAGGAAGGTGTCTTGCGTAATTTCCTCAGCATAGTGAAAATCACCAATCTTCCGCCATGCCAGGGCATGAACACCCTTTTGGTATTTTTTAACCAAAGCGTTGAATGCCGCGTCATCACCTGACAAGGTGCTACGAATCAATTGAACATCATCTCTTTCCATTAGGATTCTCCATGATTATAGGACTTACGCATTCCATACTTCCAGTCTTTCAATCCGGCAAGCAAATGGAGCGGTTCTGCGTAAATCCGATTAAATTGACACCTATGATATTATACCATTCTATCTGTTTCTCTTCAAATATCCATACGGAAGAATTTCAGGAACGCCACGGTTGTTAGCACGATCGCGAAGAAACAGAGCAGCAGTAGATCCAAGGCAGCATGCTGGAGCGTCTCACCTAAGGTCGGTTCTACGAGCGGTGGGGGCGGCATCGTAGACGGGATTTCCTCCATGTCGTGGTGCCCAAAACCGCCCTCTGATATTTTACTGAATATTTCCGTATCAAGTGTTTCATAGTAGCGAGTTCCTGTTTGAAAGTAGGTGTTCTTTTTCGCCTGACCGGTTTGCGTCGCGTCCGTCGCGAGAAAAATGAAGGAAGCCGTAGGTGTGATTCGGGAAAAGTTCACGCCGATTGTATCTTGGTGTTTTCTTTCTCGCTGATAACGTCTATCGAGTTGCGTGGCGAGGTTCCGGTATTTTAACCGAGCCTCTTCTTCAAAGGGTGCCATCTTCTCATTCATTTTCTCCATGTGTCCCGGACCTATTGTAAAGACCCCAGTCCCGCCCTGCGAGGGGTTAGATTTCTGCATCTCAGAGAACACTTCACCCATCATTTTACCTCTTTCCGCGTCAAGACCAGCCCGCAATTCTGCTCGCTTCGCTGTTTTTTCCCTGTAGACGCTTTCTGCTGTTGAAGTCGGCGCGACGATTTGTGCCGCAAGAAACCCGACACGCGGTAAGATGAGGACAGCGAACACCCAGACGGTAAATGCGACGATAAGTGCTGTCTTGGAACTGTCAAAATAAATTGAGATTACTGCCCCCACCGCAAAAAAGACCGCAATGTAGAGCAGCGAGACGAAGATAAGGCAGAGGATGCGCAGAAAGATGCCCGGCTCAGATAGTGGAAAGCCTTGCAAGACGAGCACGAGTAAACCGATGATGACCGACATTAAGAACGGAAGGATGAAGACGAAGTATCCACCGATGAGTTTGCTCCACAAAAATATATCGCGGGGCAGCGCATTGGCGAGCGTTATCCGAAGTGTTCCCGCTTCTCTTTCGCCGGCAACAGCATCAAACGTAAACAATAGTGCCAGTAGACTAAAGACGGTACTGACGACAAACACAAAGTCGAGATGCCCTAAAAGGAAGGCGATCGGCGCGGTAGATAGGGACGTTTCACCCCGCGTGATGCCGTTGCGGGTCATACCGAGGTAACTCGGAAGTGCGGCTTCTAAACCCGTCGCAAACACGCTTAAAGGGGTCGGTTTAAGAATCACCTTGGAAACTTCAAGATTCGTATCTTGCGTCAGTTTAAATTTAATGCTCATACCCCCCGGTTCCTCACTATTTTCATCTTTGAGGGCATTTTCGTCTTCGAGCGTTTCTTGTTCTTGGTAGTCAATTTGGCGTTTAAGATAATGATGGTAATTGATATGCAAGTTGAGCGGTATGAGCAGGACACACATCACCAGGAGCGCGACGAACCGCGCACTCAGGATATGATGCATAATCTCTTTTTGAATTAACGTTATTAACATGACTGCACCTTCATTCTCCTCAAAGTCCCCTTGATAAGGGGGATTTAGGGGTTTTCTTCCTCTCAAAGTCCCCCTGATAAGGGGGATTTAGGGGGTTAAAATCACTAAAACTGAAAAGTTCCCAAACCGACGTAGCAAGCAACCCTCCTATTTAATGGATCTACCATCGGTGGCATCTATGAAGATAACATTGTCGCCGAGATCCTCAAGATTAATTGTGGTGCCGTTTATCTCTATCCACTCGCCTGCCTCAGCAGCATCCAACCCTTCAATCGATATCTTCCAAGAATTATCGAGCTGTTCCTCCAGAAGATCGACAACGGTATCATCTACAGTTTCTGTTGTATCTGGGTTTTCAAAGAGGGCGGTAAATTCCTCGTCTCCAAGTTCGTCAAGGGAGTCTGAAAACTCGTTAGGCAGTGATTCTTCTATCTCTTCGATGGTTGTGTGAGGTTCAGCTTCTTCTTGTTTCACAAACATAGGTGTCTCGGTGGTTTCAAATATTACTGTCTTTCCGAAAGTTGTTTGTTCATCAAGGTTTTCCGTTGGTTCAATTGTTTGTGAAACAGGTGTATAGGGTTCACCAAGGGATTCCTCGAAACGTTGGACATCCCACTTGGCATAAAAATAAATTCCAACAC
Organism: Candidatus Poribacteria bacterium; assembly: GCA_022394775.1. Taxonomy (GTDB): domain Bacteria; phylum Poribacteria; class WGA-4E; order WGA-4E; family WGA-3G; genus WGA-3G. Next base: position 4,861 of record JAGFCB010000220.1, on the reverse strand, counting down.
AAAGCGCGGTTATCAAAATGGCTGTGCGACCAAGGAGTTGCCAATAACTCATAGTTTGCTCCCTTTCAGTTGATAGTGATTGTTTTTATAGATCATCCAAGTTTTTGTCTAACAATAGCCGATAGATGTCTAAGGATTAAACCGACTTAAACGTGGCGCGTAATATCCTTTAGTCATTAAAGACACAATTTTTCTCGGAAAACTTGCATAATTTTCAAAAATATCAAAAAAGTTTAGATTTTAATATAAAAATTGGCAAAATTGCTTGAAGGGACGAGAAATAAAGAAAAGCACAAAACATTTGACATTTTTTTCATTTTTGTTATAAGATAGAGGCAGTCTTATAGCGGCTTCTCCGAATCTATTGTCCTGCAAGCCTCTATAGGCTTACACAAAACCGAAACATCAGAACGGTATTCCATCGAAAGTTACTGACGTGAGGTTTCTCCTCACACTGAACGTATCGGAGGTGAACATGTCTGCAAACGATGTTGCGTTAATGGCGCACCTCATGCGCCGCGCAGGGTTTGGAACAACCCGCACCGAACTGGAAGCCTACGTCGAAAAAGGCTACGAGAACGTAGTTGACGACCTCGTCCATCCTGAACGCGGGACCCCCATTGATGAAGATATTTTAGAACGCTATTTCGGCAGTGAAGGCGGGTATGTCGGCACTTGGATCTATCGGATGCTGAACAGCAGATGTCCGCTCCAAGAGAAGATGGCACTCTTCTGGCATCATGTCTTCGCTACGGGGTTAGGCAAAAATCAGCATATCCTCGCATCCACGAACCAGATTGATATGTTGCGCCGTATCGGGATGGGGAAGATGCGGGACATCCTACTCGAACTCTCCAAAGACCCAGCGATGATCTTTTGGCTCGATAACAACGAAAATCGTAAAGGTGAACCCAACGAGAATTACGGCAGAGAACTCCTTGAACTCTTTTCACTCGGTGTGGGCAACTACACAGAAGACGACATCAAGAACTGCGCACTCGCTTTTACAGGTTGGACGTTTGGACAACCGATTCCATTGTATCCGCACGGTTACTACACGCCCCCTTTCCTGTTCGTTGAAGCGGAACATGACAACAGCGAAAAAACCTTCTTGGGGCATACCGGGAATCTCAACGGTGATGACATCGTTAACATCATCGTCGAGCAACCCGCTTGCGCCAGATTTATCTCCAGACACCTTTACAATTTCTTTGTCGCAGATGAACCGCAGGTGCCGTCGTGGAACGTAACACCGCCGCAAGATCCGGACGCAATTGAGACACTCGCGAACGCATTCATAGCGTCCGACGGAGATATATCGCACGTCCTTGGCATACTCTTCAATGCCGACTTCTTTAAAGCAGCCCGATTTAAGAAGGTGAAAAGTCCGACAGAACTCGTCACCGGTATTTTGAAACTGATAGGGACGTTCCAAAGTGGTCCGGAACCCGGCATGAATCAATATGCGAGTGCTACGCAATTGATGGGTCAGAAACTGCTCGATCCGCCGACTGTAGAAGGATGGCACACCGGTAAAGAGTGGATTGACGGCGGGTTGCTTACGGCGCGCGTCAACTTCGCTGTTCGCGAGGTCAGTGATGCTTCCAAACCCGGCATTCAGGACATCATCACACGCCTGAAAAACAACGGGAACCCACTCTCACCAGAAGCATTTGTGGAGAGTTGCCTTGCGTTTGCCGGTCCCCTGCTAATAGGAGATACCACGCGTCAGTATTTAACCGAGTTCGCGGAGGCAAACAGTGAGATCAATTTTGAAGATGATGACGCTGCGGAGGAGAACCAAGCCCTGCTCGTCAGTATGCTCCAATTAATTGTGGCATCAAGAGAGTATCAGTTCGGCTAATCTTTTTGTACAGCCTTCGGCTTTCAGTCGTCAGCGGTCAGTGTTACACCGTCGTAGGGGGTTTTGCTGGGGTGTTTCTTCTAGGGTCACCCAGCCCCTACGACCCCTGATGGCTATGCAAGCCGCGTGTCGGCTTGCGGGACAATGCTGAAAGCGAATAAAAGGAGACGTTGCGATGAATACAACAAAAAAAGCCCCGGTCCTCGTCGTTGTACAACTCACAGGTGGCAACGACTTCATGAACACACTCATCCCTTACACAAGCGGGATTTACCACGATTCCCGTCCGGTTGTCGGCATTAAAGCGGAAGACGTGATACCGTTAGATGTAGACGATACGTTGGGTTGGAACCCGCACGCCGCCCCACTCAAAGAGATGTTTGATGCCGGTGATGTCGCCGTTGTACAAGGGATCGGCTACCCGGATTCAAACCGATCGCATTTCCGGGCGATGGACATCTGGCACACCTGTGAACCCCTGAAAATCGGCGATGAAGGTTGGGTCGGCAGACTTGTCCGGGAACTGGATCCGCAAAGCCAGAATGTTTTAACGTGCGTCAGTTTCGGACAGGGGCTCCCCCGCGCCTGCGCGCTCTCCGGCACCCCTGTTACGTCCGTCGGCGATTTGGATAACTACGGACTGATGACCAGCATCGGCGATGAAGGACAACGCACGAAGGCACTTGACATATTCAAGAAGATGTACAGCGGTACGGTCGGCACCGGTATTGTGATGGACTATCTCAGCCAAACCGGGTTAGATGTAATTAAAGGCGCGGACGAGCTTAAGAAGGCACCGGCGATGTATAAGTCTGAGGTGGAGTACCCACAGAGTTCAATCGCCAAAAGCCTACGGGATGTCGCACGGGTCCACCTCGCCGATCTCGGTACACGGGTCTTTTACACACAACACGGCGGATACGACAACCACGCCAACGAAGTCCCTGCGCACCCACGCCTCCTGAAAGATTTGACAGAGGCGATCCAAGCCTTCTTCACCGATGTGCGCACCCAGAACGCCTCTGAAGAGATCGTTATGTACGTCTTCACCGAATTCGGGAGACGTATCCGGGACAACGCCAGCGGCACAGACCACGGTACCGGCGGCGGTGCATTCATCATCGGCGATCGCGTGAAAGGCGGACTTTATTCGGAGTATCCGTCTCTCGACCCCGCGCGCTGGGTACACGGCGAAGACTTGGAGCACACCATTGATTTTCGTGGCATATACGGAACACTGTTAGAGCAGTGGATGGGTGTTGACCCAACTCATATTGTCGGCGGAAATTTTGAACAGATTCATCCATTTTCTGAGCAATAATGGCAGGAGACATATTATGGGCAGACCTTATGGATTACTGCGTGCGGGGTTTCCGTACCTCAAATGCCTGAGCATGCGGCGGACAACAAACTTTCCGATCGACATCGCAATCGGGAAAGAGGGACGTATCTATATTATGTGCCGGAGCGACGGCACCGCGATGATCCGAAAATATACTGTTGATGACGAAGATCGCGGCACAATGGGCGGCTACGGACAAGGGGACGGACAATTCACATGGCCCGTGACGATTATCCCCGACAGTCAAGAAAACCTCTATGTGTCCGATGAATTCCTGCATCGGATTGTCGCCTTTAACAGCGAAGGTGAACATACGGGTACATGGGGAGAACACGGCACCGATCCCGGACAACTCAACGGACCCGCAGGGATCGCCTTTGATCCAGAGGAAAACCTCTACGTCGTTGACAGCCTAAGCCACCGGGTGCAGAAGTTCACGAAAGATGGCAAATTCCTCTTCGGGTGGGGCGGTTATGGCGACGGTGAAGGCGAATTCAACATGCCCTGGGGTGTCGCTGTGGATGAACTCGGCGATGTCTACGTTGTGGATTGGCGAAACGACAGGGTACAGAAGTTTAATGCCGACGGCGAATTTCTCTTCGGATTCGGTAAATCCGGCAGCGGCAACGGCGAATTCAACCGTCCCGCCGGGATTGACATTGACCTGCACGGTGATGTCTATATTGCTGACCGAGGCAACGACCGCATACAACTCTTCAACGCCGAAGGCAGGTATGTACAGAAATTCCTCGGCGATGCCACCCTATCGAAGGTATCACAGGCGTATATGATGACAAACGCCAGTCCGAATCGGATGCGAGACATGGCGGATCTGGAACCACAGAAATACTTGCGTCAACCGAAATCCGTCGCAGTCAGTGACGACGGATTGATGTTCGTACCGGACTTCGGAGCGTATCGGGTCCAGGTCTATCAGAAACAGGCAGTCCCGTTGACGGAGCAGGAATTTAGCCCACCCCGCAGATCCGTTACACTACATCAGGAATAGCCTTTAGGCGAATACGGAAACGTAAAAAGCCGAGCGAACGGATAGCCGAACGCTCGGCTTTTTTGCGCGCCAAGCAATGAAGAAATTGATTGTTTAAGTCAACTAAAAATCTGAAATTTGCGTTAGAAGAGGCATTACACTTATTCTGAAGCCCACAATGACACCTAAATCGGACCTACGCAAATAGAAAGGAATCATTCGATGAAATTTGTAAAAAAGTGTTAACGTTTTAATTAGCCATTTTTATGGATATAATTTGCTTTTTTCCCTGAAGGTATCCTATAATTCATAGTTAGATATAGACTTCTTTATCAAAACCTCCGAGTCTAAAACTCCCATGCTTTAGCAGGGAGATACAGACTCGCTTTAGTGAATTAGACCCTGAGTCTCTATTGAAAAAGGACTTGAACTTCGGTCTAAAATATTGTAGACTTGACGTATCAAGTTGGCAGACATAATGAGCGTAATCGCAAGGTTACGTGTCGGTTTCCTACCCACTTCGTAGGGGTTAAAAACTTGAGACTTGATAGACCATGTATTCTACAGTTTACAAACTTTTTCGTGCGCCTCGGAATCGTAACTTGAAACGATTGACCTGGATCGCACACGATATTTGGAACTACTTCTTAGGATGGCAACGCACGCG
>JAGFCB010000234.1 GCA_022394775.1 Candidatus Poribacteria bacterium | reverse complement strand
AATATGCAATCGCTGGAAATTACCGATGAAGAGACGCTTGAAAAAACCGCTTATTCGGATTATGTCTGTGAACAGCATGAAGCTGCAGCCGTCGAGTGCCGACGTGAAATCGTGCAAAGGCTGATGGAAAAACTGCCAGAGAGCGAACGCACAGTAATGGTGCTTTACTACCTCGGTGAAATGAACTGCAAAGAGATTAGCAAGTTTCTGGGGGTATCTCCGCATACGGTTAAAAGTCGGCTGCGACGTGGGCGAGAACGTCTCAAGAACAAAGAACATATTATTCGCGAGACTTTCGGTGGCATCCACTTACATCCGAATCTAACCGAAAGTATCATGCGGAACATTGACCCTGTGAAACAGACTTCTCCTTCAGGGGGTAAACCGTTGCTACCGTTCGCGGCTTTAGGTGCCTCGGCTATTTTGATCATTTTCTTGATGGGCGCGAGTCATCAATATATTGCGCGCTTTCAACAGCCTTATAGTCTTGAAGCAGAATCAGAACCGACAATTGAAATTATTGACGCGCCTATTGTTCTTAATATTCAATCAAAACAAGATTTGCAAAACAGAATTGGGAACCGGACGACTCCCGGTAGAAACAGCAATAACGGCTTATCAACAGGAACAGAAACAGTGGAAAACAACTTGACACAAGAACCTATGCAATGGAACCTACCCGAAGATGCCAAAGCGCGTCTCGGTAAAGGTGGGATACGTGAAATACGGTATTCTCCCGATGGTAAATTGCTCGTTGTTGCGAGTGGTATCGGCATTTGGCTTTACGATGTGACAACACATCAAGAGGTCCGTCTACTTACAGCACCTACGAGTGTAGTTGACCACCTTGCATTCAGCCCAGATGGACGCACTTTTGCGAGTGGAAGTGCGGACGGCACTATCATCCTGAATGGTCCCATTGTCCAGTTGGATAAAAGCACAGGTGTGCAAAAAACACTTACCGGGCATATGGATTATGTCTGGAGCGTGGTATTCAGTCCGGATGGCAAAACGCTTGCGAGTGATAGTCGGGACGGCACGACCCGATTATGGGACGCAATCACTGGAGAACAGAAGTGGACACTCACGAAAGATTCGGATCGTGCCAGTATGTTAGCATTCACGCCAGACGGAAATACAATCGTGAGCGTGAGTTCGGAAAACAAAATCAATCTATGGGATTCAATCACGGGTAAACACCAGAAAACATTCGCTTTGCATCCGGATTGCTCCACTATGGGTGCAGCGTTTAGTCCGGATGGAAAGACAGTTGCTATTGGCAGTGAGAATAGCACTATCTATCTCCACGACTTAAACACAGGTGAACTCAAACTAACACTCACAGGACATAAGGAATATGTTGAGCACTTAGCGTTTAGCCCCAATGGGAAAACCCTCGCGAGCGGTAGTGGTGATGGCACTATCCGTTTTTGGGATATACATACCGGCGAACATCGGTTAATATTCACTGGACACACGTTAGATACCATTGGCGTAGCGTTCAGTCCGGATGGGAAAACCCTCGCGAGCAGTATTGATGATGGCACTATCCGTTTTTGGGATACAGACACAGGCAACGAAAAACGTCCATTTATTGGGCATTCGGAATCTGTCTATAGTGTGACATTCAATCCCAATGGGGACATTATCGCAAGTGGATCTGTCACTGGCATTATTAACTTATGGAATGCAGACACAGCACAACACATCAAAACACTCAGTGGGTTTGGGGATATAGCGGACAGTCTGGTGTTCAGTCCCGATGGAAGGACACTCGCAGGTGGACGCTATGGCATCAGTCTGTGGGATGTACAGACCGGTGAACATAAAATACATCTCACCGAACATACAGATGCTATCGCAAGTGTAGCATTCAGTCCGGATGGTAAGACACTCGCAAGTGGGAGTTGGGATAATACCATCCACCTCTCGGATGCACGCACCGGCGAACAAAAAAAAATACTTATTGGACATACAAAGATGATCAATAGCATCGCGTTCAATCCGGATGGTAGGACACTTGCAAGTGGGAGTGACGACGAAACGATACGCCTCTGGGACGTTGACACTGGTAAGAACGAAATGACGCTTGTTGGACATACTGAGTGGATCCAAAGTATCGCATTCAGCCCGGATGATAAGACACTCGCAAGTGCGGGTGGGGACAGCATCATTCTTTTCTGGGATATAGATACAGGGAAAACCAAGATGACCCTCACGGGACATACAGATTGGGTGTACAGCTTAGCGTTCAGCCCTGATGGAAAGACAATCGCAAGTGGATGCAATGATGCCACGATCCATTTATGGGATACACAGATAGGCAAACACAAGAAAACACTGACGGGTCATGCAGCTCGGGTTGAAAGTCTCGCGTTCAGTCCGGATGGGAAAACCCTCGTTAGCGGTAGTGAGGATGGTTCTGTACTGCTTTGGAAAATGAATCCGTAATCGCGCAATTCATTGTGCTTCTTATATCTATGTAAAACTTTGGACAATTTTTTTTGAAGTAAATGTGATAGATTGGGTTAAAAGATACGCCCAAGGTATTTTTCTAACCCAAATTTTCTCTATTCCCGTCGCGCCGCAAACGCTAAAATCCAACGCGAAGACGGCTACTTTTTGCTGCAAAATTAACGACCAGATTTTCAAAAAACAACCAAGAGGGATATAATGAACCAACGATTTGAACCCGCTAATATGGAAGAAGTTGATGAAGTGCTAAAGCATTTTAATCACTTTCATGACGATCATGTTGCGGGGATAGAAATTAAGTTTGAAAATTACAAAGCCTTAGATGAAGAGGGCGCGTCTACTGGGATCAGAAACGCGGATAAGACGATTATTCTAACTGTCAACACCTACCCGTATAGAAAAGATCATAACCAGCACGTTCACGTTGAATTTAAAGATGTTAAATCCTTTGAAATGTTATCGCCGCTGGAGGATCATGGTCCAAGAGAAGGTCCGACATGGGGAACTTTAGACACATTCACAACGCCTGAACCTATCCCTGATGGAACTGATATTAAATGGGAATTTGGATTCATCTGTGGTGGTACGAAGTTTTTAGTTGTCTGCTCCAAAATTGTTTTTCGCAAGCCATTTTCTTGAAAGCGGGTCCCCTATTTTCGGGTTTTATTATAAAGAGGGGAACACCACTCAGGTGCGTCTGCTCACAAAAATTTCAAACGCAACCGCGGAGGTAAAATGTTCTGGAATGAAATCAAAAAACACTATGATGCGGGTTCTGCTCACCAATTTCTACTCCATTTTAATGTAAATGATCTACTATATGACGATGTTTACGGCTACCTGCGCACTACGGACTATCTCATGGCGCAGCTCGACCTATTAGGTTGTCAACTCGTTCTCGGATATAATGCATCGGAAGGCATCCATTTCCCGAAAATTGGGCAATGGCGAAACACACAAAGAGCACTTGAAATCTTCCCGCAATACAACAAAACAGGCGTTTTTCATTTTCAGAGTACGGCAACATGGCTTCAAACCCTTCAACGCCTTAGAGAGGTCGAAGGCGTTAATCTCGCTGAACAGGACGTAGATCCGCGGCTGGCACGTCGCAGGATTAACGCCGATTTGGCGTTTGATAAAGAACATGAAGATCCATTCGTGGTGATGGACGCTTCGCCTTCCGCGGAATTCCGAAGAAAATTAAACCGTCTTTTGCGGCAAAGAAGAACAAGAATCGGGTTGGTAATCAACGCCCTGGAGATGCTCACGCCGAACGATCCATCGTTGAACGAGGTCGCCAAAGATGAAGTCCAACTCTTATTTGGCCAAATCCAATATTGGGCATCTGACCTTGATATCCGAAGACATAAGCACGTCATCCTGCTCGTTACACACAATATATCCGATGTACACCCGAATTTTACCGTGAATCCTGAGATCCCTGTGATAGAAATTCCGTTTCCGAACTACGACGAACGTCTAAAGTTTATTGAACAACTCCACGACATCTCGGACGGTTCCTCACAGATGCGTAAAACCTTGGGTAACAATCGCGAGCGGGCAACCTTGGCGCGCGAAACAGTTGGCTTAAACCTACTCGGTGTCCACGATGTTGTACAACAAGCTGAATCTACGCAACAGAAAGCAGGCGGTGAATCCTTATTCAGGTACCGAGCCGACAGTATTAGGACCTTCAGCCGCGGTGTCCTTGAACTCGGTGAAACGCAGAGAGGTCCCGCTGACGACGGTTGGTACGTCCTGCGGATCATTCGGGATATCGCGGATGGTATGAAAAACAGGGACCTACGACGCGTGCCGCGCGGTATGCTCCTCCTTGGTCCCGCTGGCACCAGCAAAGAACACGCTGCACGCGTACTCGCAGGTGAAGCGAATATGACGCTTGTCCGACTCCGCTACGCCAATCAAATGGGCGAAGTCACAATAAACATCAATCAAGGTGGAAACACCTATGAACGGAACCTGAACGCGGGACTCAATTTTATCCGCGGCATTGCGCCAACAGTCGTCTTTATGGATGGCATTGAGCAGGCATCACCGCACACCACGATGAATCCGGAGGAGCACGAACCGGCGTTTCCGCGCGCACTCGTGAATGCTATCAGCGATATATCGTTGCACGGTCAAGTGATATGGCTCGGAGCCTCACAACGACCCGACTTAATGCCACCCATCTTCCGACGGTACGGTATTTTCGATACCAAATTGATCATGCTACCCCCTAATGGCGGTGGTCGGATGGCGATTTTAAGAATATTCTGTCAAGGACATACATCAGGCAACATCAATTTCCAGGCACTTGTCGGTGGTGAAGAAACAGACGGGTTAACGTGGCGGGATCTGCTCTTGATCGTTCAACGTGCGCATAACATTGCGAGACGCAGTGGTCGCGATACCTTCACTGAAGGTGAACTCCGCCAATCACTCAACGACTTCGTGCCAGATTACTCACGAGAGATGCAAATCTTCATGGGGTTATTAGCGTTGCGTGAGGCAAATTCACGCATGATGATCCCAGACGGATTGTTGCCAGAATATCAAGAATTCGTGGACGGAAATCAAGTTGATAAAACAGGCATTAACAAACGTTTAATGGAACTCAGCAATCAACTCGGCTTACGGAAGTGATATGTAGAAATAAAATCGTTCAGAAATTTGAAAATAGTGGTAAAAATTAAGGGCGCGTGCTAAACTACTTAGGACTTACGCGTTTCCTTTTAAAGTCCCCCTGATAAGGGGGATTTAGGGGGTTTAAAACTAAAAATCTACCATCGCGTGTAAAATTTGCGTAAGTCCTGACTACTTCGAAGTATATCGCATTGACAAATATGGTTTACGAAAAAGAACTCCAATCATGAAAAAACCTTACTTTCTAACTTTCTGAGCCTACTTGTTGTTTCAGCACCGTATCCACCTAATACCTTCGCCGAAAACGCTACACATCTGACACACCTCAAACAAAAATGAAAAATCTGCGTCTGTTTTCCTTCCTGATAATCTCTGTTTCTCTTCTGTCATTCTCAAAAACTTTTGCGCAACAATACACCCGATGGAAGCTGCCAGAAGGTGCCATTGCCCGCTTCGGGAAAGGTAGGATAAAGGCGTTAGCATATTTCTCGGATGGTGCCCGACTCGCCGTCAAGAGCACAATTGGCATCTGGATCTATGATGTACGCACGGGTGAAGAACTCGACCTACTCACAGGGGATATGTGGGGTGATAGAGCCATGGCGTTTAGCCCTGACGGAAAAACGGTTGCTGTTACAAGTGGCAGTATCGTCCGTTTGATAGATTTACATACGATGAATGAGAAAGATGTCCTCGCTGGACACAAATTTCAAGTCTATGCTGTGGCATTCAATCCGAGTGGAGAAATACTCGCGAGTGGTGGTAATGATAACACAGTCAGATTGTGGAATACAGATACCGGCGAATTGCTGCGCGTCCTCACAGGGCACATAGGCTACGCTCAATTATTGGCATACGCACCCAATGGAAAGATGCTTGCGAGTGCGGGGAGTGGAAAGGACAATACACTTTATTTATGGGACACACACACCGGAAAACTGCTACGAACCATTACTGAACATCCATCAAGAATCTCTTCCATTACCTATTCACCAGATGGCCTGACGCTTGCAAGTGCGAGTTGGAACGGCGAAATTCATCTTTGGGATGTCCACACCGGAAAACGTAAGCAAATACTCGCTGGACACACGAGAGGTGTTGCTGCTGCTGTATACGCTCCTGATGGCAAAACACTTGTGAGTGCAAGTATAGACAAAACAATCCGTCTCTGGGAAATGCCATCTGGCAATCTCCAGAAGACCCTAACTGGGCATTTGAGTGCTGTTCGCGGTGTGATCTATTCACCCGATGGCAGCACGCTTGTGAGTCGGGGTGATGACGAGACGATCCGATTCTGGGATGCGGACACCGGAAAACTGCTGAAGACGATCACAGGTCACACGTTTTTAGTGAGATCGGTGGCGTTCTCGCCGGAGGGTCGCACATTTGCCAGTAGCGAGATGGCGGACTACACAATACCACTACGAGATACACAGACGGGTGAACTTTTGAAGACACTTGTCGGGCATACAGATTATGTCGGCTCTGTGATCTATTCACCCGATGGCACAACACTCGCGAGTGGAAGTTGGAACGGACCGATTCGTGTGTGGAACGTTCAGACGGGTGAACTTTTGAAGACTCTCATTGGACACGAGAGAGGCGCGCCTTCTCTCGCTTATTCATCGGACAGTACGACGCTGGTGAGTGCGGGTTGGGATCGTACAATCCGATTATGGGATGTGCAAACTGGACAACTTCTAAAAGCCACACAGGTGTCCGGAGCAAATTCACGTATCTCCCTCAGTCCGGATGGAAACACCCTCGCCGTCGGGACTGATGAGCATGTGATTCGGTTATGGGATACGCACACAGGTAAAATCAAAGCCACCCTCAAAGGACATACGCGTCCCGTGACTTCTGTCGCATTTTCACCAAATAGTTATCTCCTCGCAAGCGGAAGCGGCGACAAAACAATTCGCTTGTGGCACGTTGATACCGGCGAACGCCTACTCACCTTTCCCGAGCAATTGAGCGGTGTCAGAACCATCGCATTCAGTCCAGACGGACAAACAATCGTGAGCGGGACCTCTGCGGAGATCTATATATCCGATTTAACCACAGGCAAGCACACGCGTACCCTTACTGGACATGCCGACCGGGTTCAATCCGTAGCGTTCAGTCCCGATGGAAAAATGCTCATCAGTGGCGGTATTGAAGGCACCGTAATGTTATGGGATTTAACGCAGTTCCGAGCCGAAAACCTAAAATTTCAGAAAACTAAATGATTCCGGACATCAGATAAAGTAAATTTGAACTTTTAGACTAAATGTGTTACCATATATATTGTGAACAGGAAACGAAATTCCTCAAAATTTCGTGACAACTATCGCTTGAGAAACCCTATACATTATTTTTCAAGCGTCCGCTCAATGCGAAATGTCTACAAAGGCAACTCCTCACTGGATTCGTAAATATTTAAGCGAACATTTTAAAACCTACTTCCTACAGGTTTATCGTTTTCAACAATGTTCGCCCAATCCTTAAATGCTTGCGAAGCCGGTTCCCTACTGAATTCCCAACAAAACCGACAGAAATACGCTTACAAGAAATTTGTCACGCTATCGTGACTTTTTAGAAGTTATCTCCCAAATATCATTTTGTCGGATGCTATCTCCGTGCAAAAGATCCTATAATCTATTTATGAGATAACTTGCAAGGAGAATTGACCATGATAAATCTAAGTTCATTTATAATTTTGACAACTCTCTGTTCTCTGCTATGGTTATCAAACAGTTTTGCCGAAGATTATACCCGATGGGGGCTGCCTGACGGGGCCGTAGCGCGTTTTGGGAAAGGCAGCATAAGAGAGTTGACCTACTTTCCCGATGGCACTCGACTCGCTGTCAGGAGTTCAATCGGCATCTGGATCTATGACGCGCACACTGGTGAAGAAGTTGATCTGCTCGCCGGGGATATGTGGGATGTCAATGCCGTGGCATTTAGTCCTGATGGAGAGACACTTGCTGTTGCCAAGGACAGAAACACTCGACTGTTGGACCCACAGACGCGAAATGAGAAAAATGTTCTCACAGGCCACACAAATGTTATCTCTTCGCTGGCATTCAGTCCAACTGGCGAAACACTCGCGAGTGGGAGTGCTGGAGATCACACAATTAGATTGTGGGATGCAAACACAGGTAAGTTGCTACGAACACTCACAGCGGACGCCGACAGTACCCAGTTGTTGGCATATTCAAGCGATGGAAAGATGCTTGCGAGTGCTGGCAATAGAGATAATAATACAATTTACTTGTGGGATGTCCACACCGGAGAACTCCTGAAAACCATCACTGAGCATCCAGAAACTATTTACAGCATCACCTATTCCCCGAATAGTTTGATACTTGCGAGTGGTGGACGGCATGGCAAAATTCGGCTTTGGGATACCCGTACAGGACAACTTCTAAAAACGCTCGCTGGACAGACAGAGATTGTTCTTTCTCTCTCGTATTCAATAGATGGGGCAATCCTCGCCAGTGATGGTTTGGACGACACAATTCGGCTTTGGGATGCCCGCACGGGCAAACTCCTAAAAACGCTTATTGGGCATACGGATTACGTTCGATCTGTGAAATATTCACCAGATGGTGGAACGCTCGCCAGTGGGAGTCGTGACGGAACAATTCGTTTCTGGGATGCCGATACCGGAGCACTCCTGAAAACCATCACTGGACATACAACCTATATAGGTTCCGTGACATATTCACCTGATGGTCGGACATTTGCCGCTGGAAGTTCAGATGGCAAGATTCACTTGTGGAATATACAAACAGGTGAACTCCTGAAAACGCTCACGGGAACAGACTACATCGGTTCTGTGACGTATTCGCCAGATGGAGAAACGCTTGCTGCAGGAGATAGTGAGATCCGCTTGTGGGATATCCAGAGAGGAGAACTCCTGAAAACTCTCACGGGACATAAGGACGAAATCTTTTCTCTTGATTATTTTCCGGATGGCGCGACACTTGTGAGCAGCAGTCGAGACAGGACAATCCGTCTCTGGGATGCACACACTGGGAAATTGCTGCAAATTTTCACCGAAAACCTTACGAGAGAACCGAGTATTTCACTCAGCACAGATGGGTATACCCTCGCTGTTGCAACTGATGAAAGCGTGATTCGGTTGTGGGATACGCGCACAGGCAAGGTCAAACCCCCCGTTATTGGACATGCACATTCAGTGATCTCCGTCGCTTTTTCGCCAAATAGGTCGGTGCTTGCCAGTGGTGGTTACGATGAAAAGATCCGGTTGTGGAATGTTACCACTGGCGAACTTCTGCTAACCTTTCCAGAGCATCCGAGGTGGATCAGCACCATCGCATTTAGTCCGGATGGACGAACAGTTGCGAGTGGATGTTGGACGGAGGTTTATATATCAGACATAACCACTGGCAAGCACACAGCCATCCGAACCGGGCATACACGTGTGGTCAATTGTGTAGCGTTTAGTCCTGATGGTAAGGTGCTCGCCAGTGGCAGTAACGACAGCACTGTACTATTATGGAATTTGACACAAATCCATCCTGAAACTGACTAAGATCAAATAGCCATGAAGCACCTGAAATTACTTCCCATTCTGACAATTTCTATTTTACTTAGGACCTACGCACTTCCTCTCAAAGTCCCCCTGATAAGGGGGATTTAGGGGGTTAAACAACTAAAATCGCTACTTTTTCGGTGGAATATATCGCTTTTAGACACAATCTGCGTAAGTCCTATTACTAATATCACCCAAGTTGCTACTAACAGATTTTGAACGTTTCAATAAGGTTTTCAGCCCTTTCCCCACCCCAGAGGGGTGATATATCTATAGAAAATGGTGTATTCAACCTTTAGCACTCCAGCGGAGTGCTATGTGTATAAAAAGGTGGCAACTTGCGTTATAAAAAGAACAGACCATAATCCTGAAACCACATCAACGCCAGTTCAGATAATTAAACCCTGGTTCTTCGCTTCCACCTTTTGCCCTATATTTTTTCTTTTTTATCACATTATAGTAGAGTCAATAATTAGTTGAGGGTGGTTCATAAATCATTTTATTGAAAAACAGTTTTAATGTGCGTGACATTTCGAGTGGGAAGCTCCCACATGACATTCATCAACATTGCGAGTTGTAAACTCAAGACACCGAG
>JAGFCB010000141.1 GCA_022394775.1 Candidatus Poribacteria bacterium | reverse complement strand
ACACCGCACCCGACGCTTACGAAAAACTCGTTGATAAACTCCTAAAATCGCCACGCTATGGTGAAAAATGGGGACGGCATTGGCTCGACCTCGTCCGATACGCCGAGACAAACGGGTATGAGAGCGATGGAGACAAGCCGTTCGTGTGGCGATACCGGGATTACGTTATTAATGCCTTTAATCAAGATAAACCATACAATAAATTTATTAAAGAGCAACTCGCAGGTGATGAACTTGAGACTGTAACGACTGAGACTGTCATTGCGACCGGTTATCATAGGCTCGGTGTTTGGGACAATGGACCCGCCGATCAGAAACTCGCACGATACGATTATCTCGACGATATCGTTTCTACAACGGGACAAGTGATGCTCGGTATGACAGTCGGTTGCGCCCGATGCCACGACCATAAAATTGATCCGATTTCAACGCGGGATTATTATAGATTTCTTGCATTTTTCCATGACATCATTCCCCACAACCGCGGTCCCCTTGCAGACATTGGTACGCCCGAACAGCAAGCAGAACGCGATAGACGACTCACTGAAAAGCGGCTCGCCGAAGAAAAATTTCAGGATGAACTCTACCCCATACAAGAGACCATCAAAATAGAACTCTCGAAAACCCATGCGGAGGTAATCGCAGATGACATTCCGGTATCTCCGATACGAGAATTAACGTATCGCTCCTACCGTGACACCTTTGAGCAGTTTCCTAATGATTTTGATGTCCTTGAACCCACCTCCGAAGGTAGTCTGTTTAGCAACCTTTTTTCCCTTGCGCCCGCGAGTCGTAAAAAGAACATCGGCTTGGTTTTTGAAGGAATATTACAGGTACCAGAGGATTCGACTTATACGTTCCACATTAACTTGCGCGGCGCGTGTAGATTGATTCTTGGTGGTTATCAAGCCGCTGAATTGATCAGTACACGAGATATAGAAATCGCGCTTTCGGCTGGCGATGTCCCGCTTCGTCTTGAGTATTTTAACAAAGATGTAGATAAACCTAATCTGGAAATTTCATGGTCTGGCACGGACTTTGAAAAACAGTCCCTTTCGACAACCGCTACGGTCAATTTCGATCAATTGCTAAAAACACACACAGAACTTATTGGAACAAACGAACCACTAAAGGCGTTAGTCGATAAATACAGGGAAGTCAAAAAACACCGGGATAATCGGCGACGGCAGCGCGTGCCTTACGACCATCAAGCCTTAGCAGTTTCAGAGAGCAAGCAGACACCAACGCACATCTTGCGACGTGGCAATCCACACCTCGTCGGACGTGAAGTTAAACCGGCATTTCCCACAGTGCTAAATCCGCCAGCTGTCGACATATCGCCTGTTCCAGAGGATGCGAAGTCCTCAGGGAAACGGCGAGTCTTCGCCGAATGGATTGCAAGTGCTGAGAACCCACTGACAGCACGCGTGATGGTCAATCGTATCTGGCAACACCATTTCGGACGTGGGATTGTCCGATCCACCAATGATTTTGGACAGTTCGGTACACCACCGACGCATCCTGAACTTCTCGACTGGCTCGCCTCTGAATTTATTGCGTCCGGCTGGCGATTAAAAGCGATGCACAAGTTGATAATGACCTCGAACGCGTATCGGATGTCCGCACAGAGCAATCCGAAATTCATGCAACAGGACGCGAACAATGACCTCTTTTGGCGGTTCAATATGCGCCGCTTGACTGCAGAAGAAATTCGCGATACAGTACTCTGGATTACCGGGAAACTGAACCTTAAAATGGGAGGACCGAGTGTTTTCCCTGAGTTACCAAAAGAAGTATTAGCCACAGCCTCAAGACCCGGACATGTTTGGGGGAAATCGCCACCGGATGAGGCAAACCGACGCAGCATTTATGTAAAGGTCAAGCGTTCGTTGCTTGTTCCGATCTTGAACCAATTCGATCAGGCAAACACCGATTCGACATGTCCAGTCCGTTTTTCGACAACGGTGCCAACGCAATCGCTGACCATGCTCAACGGGAAATTTATCAACGACCAAGCCCTCGCTTTTGCTAACAGGATGCGCTGGGAAGGTGGTGTGACGGTTGAAGACCGTGTGCGATTTGGACTGAAACTTGTCCTGTGTCGTGAACCGGAACCCAATGAAATTCAGCAGGCGTTGACCTTTATGCAAGAACTTCAACAGCATGAAGGTGTGAGCGCAGAGGTTGCCCTGGATCAATTTGCGTTATTGGCGTTGAATCTAAACGAATTTATCTTTTTGGATTGATACGAACCGTTTTTAAAAATAGAGATGCTAACATTGGAGAGACATGATGAACAGTCAATCTAAGGCAAAGCGAGACCTAAAATCGACAGCCGATTTCTGTGGTCAAACCCGTCGGGAGTTTATCGGCAATATCGCGGGGGGTTTCGCATCGCTTGCACTAACCGGACTCTTATCCACTGACGGTTTCCTCGATTCACAAGTGGTCGCAGCAGACGGTGTAACACCCTACCTCAATCCACTCACGCCGAAACCGGCACACTTCACGCCAAAGGCAAAACAGGTGATTTTCCTGTTTATGTATGGCGGTCCAAGCCATGTGGATACCTTCGACTACAAACCGATTTTGTACAAGCTCAACGACAAAACCGTTCAAGTCAAGACAAAAGGACGTGGCGGCGAAAAATCGGAGGGACGCATCGTCGGTCCGAAGTGGGATTTCAAACAGTACGGCGAATCGGGGCAATGGGTCTCAGACCTTTTCCCACACCTCGCAACCTGTGTTGACGACATCGCCTTTATCAAATCGATGACCGCCGACTCACCACTGCACGGGTCAGCGATGCTCATGATGAACGCAGGTCGCGTGCTAAGCGGGCATCCGTCGCTCGGATCTTGGGTGAATTACGGACTCGGCAGTGAGAACGAAAATCTTCCCGGATACGTCGTGATGCTTGACCGGACGGGCGGTCCCATCAGCGGCGCGAAAAACTGGAGTAGCGGGTATATGCCCGCCGTTTATCAAGGCACAGTTTTCCGTTCAGAGGGCGCGCCAATTCTCAATTTAGAACCTTCAAACGATATGAACAGCAGTGAACAGCGCAGGTTACTTGATCATCTGCGTCAATTCAATACAACGCATCTCTCCAAACGCACCGACAACACCGATCTTGCGGCTCGGATTTCGAGTTATGAATTGGCATACAAGATGCAGGC
The DNA here is from genome assembly GCA_022394775.1 of Candidatus Poribacteria bacterium. Taxonomy (GTDB): domain Bacteria; phylum Poribacteria; class WGA-4E; order WGA-4E; family WGA-3G; genus WGA-3G. The sequence goes on along the minus strand of JAGFCB010000141.1, from coordinate 2,541 downwards.
TACTGCACCTGAAGCAGTAGATTTGGAGAGCGAACCGGAGCACATCAAAGCACTTTACGGTGTCAACAAAAAAGAGACGGAAGAATTTGGCACGAAATGCCTTTTGGCGAGACGGTTGGTTGAACGCGGTGTCCGCTTCATTCAGCTCTACTCCGGCGGTGCGCATAATGACGACAATTGGGACGCACACGGCGACATTGAAAGGAACCACAACAAGCACGCCAAGGCAACTGATAAACCGATTGCCGGATTGCTGAAAGATCTTAAGCAACGCGGGTTACTCGACGAGACACTTGTTGTCTGGGGCGGCGAGTTCGGTCGTCAACCGACAGCAGAATACGCCAAAGGCACAGGACGCGACCACAACTCTTACGGTTTCACGATGTGGATGGCAGGCGGCGGTATCAAAGGCGGTATCAGCGTTGGTGAGACCGATGAACTGGGTAGCGCGGCGGTCACAGATCCGTTTCATGTCAGACATCTACACGCAACAATCCTCCATCAACTCGGAATTGACCCGAATCGCCTTACTTACTTCCACAGCGGATTAGATCAAAAACTCGTCGGTGTTGAAGGCGCAGAACCAATTTGGCAGGTTATGGGTTGATTGTTAAAGCTCAAGCCGCACAAAGGCGAGATACGCGCCTGACGCGAGAACCATCAGAAATAGCACCAACAACAATAAATCTGTCGCTGCGGTGTTGAAATCTCGGTTGAGACTAAGTGTGTCTTTGAATTTGGGAATCGCTTCGGGACTAACAGGCTTCTGCGACATACCTTCCTGAATTCCAACGACGTGGAGGCTCTCCGGGTCTGCCCTATCCGTATCAATAACAAATTCTCGGTATTCACGGGCGTAACGCTGAACGTTCTCAATAAATTGTAGATGCCGTTCAAACCCTGTCCCCGCAAAAGATTCAAAGAGACGTTGGACAATCGCTGTCGGCGAAATACGGGTTATTGCGCGCGCCCGTTTCCCTTGTGCGATTTGCTGCTTCAAATATGCTTCGTTGTAGTCTTCATTTTCTTCTGCTTCTGAAGTAACATACTCACCGAGTACATGCACTGACGGTGGAGTTTGTGAATCTCCGTATTTATCCTGATAGGCTTCGCGTGTCGCATCTGCGAGTTGCATACGCCGCACCCAGAATTCCTCATAAGCTATCGGAACCGATGTTCGGCTGCCGATGGATGCCAATGTATTCGGCATAAACACCACAAAACTCACCCAGATTAACAACAGCACGACAAGACTCACACCGCTTTCTCGCACCGCTGCTGAGATCAGAAGTCCCAAAGCGATAAAGAGACAGGTATAGAGGATAACAATACCGTACAAGATGCCTAAACGTCCCCACGCCTCGGCATTGAGTTGTACCGCGTCTGAAGTGGAAATTAAGATTAGGTTCATCAATACCGCAACCGCAAACGGAATATTAATGCTGATGAACGCGCCTAAAAACTTCCCGACCAAGACAATGTGCCGCGGGATAGCATTTGCCAATGTCAACCGCAGTGTCCCGCGTTCCAATTCGCCAGAAATTGAATCAAAAGTGAACAGGATCGCGATGAAACTCAGCACATAGCCAACAATAAACGCCCAATCCAGAGTCGTAAAATCAGGACGGATATTGCGGAGATTTGGTGTCTCTTGTGGATAGAACATCCGCCAGATGGGCGTCATGTTGGCAATCCTGCGACCGTAGTTCACGCCGCTGACGCGTGTCGGTAGGAACGCCTCATCGCCTTCCGCACAGAAACGGAGCGGTGAAGGTGCTTTGTGCATATCTCCAGGTCCCTCTGTCGCAAGGCGGTATAAACTGGTGCTGCGCGATTCTAATGTCTTTATAGCACCAGCAGCAGCGTTATGATACGCCTGTATTCGCTTCGGGTGTTCGCGCAGATACAGGACCGCGTTCGTCAGCATCAATGCCAACAACAGCACTGTTGCTAATGCGAAACGCAGGCTATTGAGATTGTCGTAGAGTTCACGCTTTGCAATATGCCACATAGGTAACCAGTAACCAGTTTTCAGCCTCCGCAGTAAAGAGGTTATCGTTTAGATTTCAGTTCTCAGTTTTAGTAGTTCCCAATTCTCAGTACGGCTTACTGCGTAATCCTTTCGGTTTTCAGTGCGGTTTTTCTGCGAAAAACCTTTCGGTTAACAGTTAACAGTTGCCAGTCAAATAAACTTCTTAACTGGTAACTGTCTCACTGGAAACTACTTCACACTTCACTTCTGATAAAAATAAGCACTATCGCCATAAACAGCACAAGGTTACAGATCAGCAGTAGAAACAGATCTGGGAGTGCCCGTTTGGCGTTCGTCCCGACATCACTTCTCTGAAAAGTAAACGCTGGGAGTGTGCGCCAATCCACAGGACCTTTATCGGCGACAAACCACTCTCGGGACGCGAATGCGTCTTTTGCATGGAGATAGTCAATTTTGACTTTTCGGTAATGTTGCGCTGCCTCGAAAAAATCTCTGAGTCCTAATAAATCAGTCCCTGCCCACGCCTGCGTCGCAGCATCATAGATACC
>JAGFCB010000074.1 GCA_022394775.1 Candidatus Poribacteria bacterium | reverse complement strand
TTTCTCCACTAAGAGGTCTCGTGGCAAATCGAGACGATCCCTCGGTTTCCATCAACCTCAAGCATCTGTCCATCAGTGATATAACGTGTTGCGTTCGGGATGTTCGCGACCGCAGGCACCCCATACTCTCTCGCGACAACCGCGCCGTGTGATAAAAGTCCACCACGCTCCATCACAAGTCCTGCTGCCCGCAGAAAAAGCGGTGTCCACGCCGGATCGGTCGATGGACACACCAAAATATAATCACGGTCAGATGGTTGCGCGTCTGTAGGTGTTAGCAGCACACGCGCTTTTCCTGTAGCGACCCCTGCGGAAACACCTACACCTGTATAAATCTCCGATGCATCTCTTGACATTGGCTTGCCCATATCTTCCAATGCATCACTAAAAATAACGTCGGGCACCTCAATCTGTAACATAAATTCCCGCTCAATTTTTCGTGTGGCGATAATATCAGTGAAATCATCATCACCAATCAGTTGCTTTAATTCATTTGGCACGAGATAAAAAATGCCGCCGTCAAGTTCATAGCGGTTGTCCAATTCAAGTAGGGCGCGTCGAATCTGTTCGTAGCCGAGCATGAGGTAAAATTTCGCTGTCTCCCTAAAAGGCATGTAACGTCTTGTAAAATCCAGTTCGCTTTCGATCTGTTTTCGCAAATTCGTCTTACCATCGAGGAGCGTGCTAAGTTCCGCTTCGGCAGACTCACGTTGTTCTACCTGCCGTGTAAAATGTGAGGTGCTTTCTTGTTGAAAAGATGCGACCACCTGCTCAAGGTAGGTCGTATCTTCACGCCATCTCGGTCGCGCCAATTCAAACTCGTCAACGGCACGATGTCCGTAATCTTTCAGGAAGTCGGTAAGTGCCAAATCGCCAATCGCTACCTGCCACAATTTTTCGTTGGTTTCAACCGTAAGATTACCCGACAGCCCACTAATCAGTCTGCTCGCGAGGTGTGTTGCCGCTGGTGCGTCCAGACATTTCTGGAGTGCTGCCTCTAACCGTTGAAGCGAAAAGCCAGCAAGGAGCGTGGCCGTGAGTGCTTTCGGCGCGAAATCATCCAATGTCTTAACGCACCATGTCTGAAATTTTGTAACTAATTCCGCATCCGATAAGTCAGCGTCCGAGCGTTCTTGTTCCACCTCAACTTCCACTTGAAACGCCGGGAATATATTTTCTGTTAGTTGTTGATCAAAGTCTACGCGATACTTCCGTAGGCGCATCTCCGCCCTGCTCATGCGGATGATATGGATCGGAAGTTTGAACCAAAATGACGCATCGCTGCGTGTAATATCAGTTTGTACCTGCGCATACATTGCCCGCTGTGGGTTCTGTTTCAAGGCATTAAAATCGTGCGCAAACGGGAAACCGTCGAAATGAAGTTCCGCTTCACGGTTCAAATTAACATAAATGCGTCCACAGATGAGATCAAGAATCCCGTCGGTATCTACCCGTTTGCTCGGATGAAATCCTAAACCGCGATACGCTTTACCTAACCCACCAGCACCCGACATGAATTGATTGACAATCGCCCAAGTCATCGGCAACGGAGCCGGTAACACTTCAGCGATATTATGATGGCACCAAACGGTCCCGTGTTTTGCGGCACGTGATGCTAATATCCGAATCTCCTTTTGACGAAGTTTCTCAACGAAATCCTTATTAATACCAAGGGCAGAATATGCTGTTCCAGAGGGCGCAGTTGGACTGACAGGTGTCGTAATATGGCGTGCCTGCAGCAGCACAAACTGCTCATCTGCAAGTGCCCATTCAATATCCATCGGTTGCCCATAAAGGTTTTCAATTTGGATACCGAGTTGTGTGAGCTCCTGGAGCTGTGCATCTGTCAGACTTGGAACGCTCTGCTGTGCAGACGACACCGCACTCACACCGGTGGCGGTCATCATTTCGCGTTTTGTAGCGATGTTTGTTTCTAAAATCTCGCCTGTCTCCCGTGATACGTGGAAACTATCAGGTGTGATAGCACCAGACACAACCGATTCGCCTAATCCCCAATTAGATTCAACAATAGAGACCTCCGCACTAAACGGACTGACAGTAAAAAGCACACCTGAGACCTCCGCGTCACACATCTCTTGGATAACAACAGCCATCGCCAACCCATCATCGGAGATTCTGTGTGTTTGCCGGTAGGCGATAGCCCGCTCCGACCAGAGCGATGCCCAACACGCTTTGAGTGCATCTAAGAGTTCATCAGGTTTTACATTCAAAAAGGTGTCCTGTTGTCCAGCGAAACTCGCCTCCGCCAAATCCTCCGCGGTCGCACTCGAACGGACAGCGACTGTGCTTGTCTGCAATTGCTCCCGTGCCGTTCGGATTTCCGCAACAAGTCCCGGCGACAACACAAGCTCCTTAATAGCACTGGCATTCTGCTCGGACAGATGCTGAACAGAAAGCCGATAAGCATCTGTGGTGACACAAAACCCTTGCGGCACCTGAAACCCTGCTCTCGTCAATTTTCCAAGATTCAGCCCTTTTCCGCCAACGTATGGCAGATCTGTCTCGTCAATCTCTGAGAAGTGTTTGATAAATTGCATGCGTCTAATCTGTGTTTGAAAGGTAGAAGCGATTAGAAATAGTATAGCAGCGTCTATCTGCTAAGTGCAAATGAGTTTAGGGTGCTGCTAATACAAAAGCAGTCAGAATTAAACACAGAGGCTGGTACGAAACCAGCCTCTAAAGTACTTTGAAACGGCAAAGATATTGGAATTGCGATTAATCGTCATCATGATCGTCGTCATCGTCATTGTGCCCGTTATCATCATCGTCATGATCGTCATCATGATCGTCGTCATGATCGCCATCAGCATCCTCTTCATCGTCATGTTCGTGTTCAACAACATGATCCGGTGCTTCCTGTTGATTAATCCAATCTCTAAAAAGTTGAATTTCGTCAGCGGTTAGCGGTGGGCCCTCAGGCGGCATTCTACCTGAAACAAT
>JAGFCB010000248.1 GCA_022394775.1 Candidatus Poribacteria bacterium | reverse complement strand
GGATCAACCGCCTCACTTTCGAGTGCCAGAATTCCGAAAACACATTCATGAACATGAGACAACGGATCACGGTGAACGAAACGCTCAAGTGCCTCAATACCCAAGGCAAATTCTCGAAGTGCAAGGGAACGTTTATGAGCGAGACCGCGAGCACGGAGGCGTTCCAAGTTTTGAGGTAAGGTATATTCAGGTCCATAGATGATCCGAAGATACTCACGACCTCGGCACTTTACAGCAGGTTGGATCAATCCGCGCTTGCCTTGAACGACAAAATCCAACGGTTTAATGACCACGCCTTCGCTACCTTGCTCGGTGTGTTTTTCCCACTGACGGATCGCTTCAATTTGACTTGTGTCCTCAGTCAAATCAACCACTCCGTAAGAAGTTGCGAACAATAGGTTATGTTCAGAATTTTGGCAGAGTTTACTAAGCGTTTCCATGTGCCATAGATGGTCTTTGTCGAAATACACAGCACCTTCCGTTGCAAGAAGATGGAACGGTGCCAGTTTCAGGTCTGCGACAGACTGAACCTGCCAGCAGTATTGCTGGTAAGCCTTGATGTATTCGGTCACTGCTTCTGCGCGTTGGTGGTAGCCCTCCAATATAGGATTTACGTCAATACCGCGTTCGGCAGTGGTTTTCAGGGAGGCAATGGCTTCACTCAAAGCGATACGAGCGGATACACCTACTGGTGCATACTGTTGCCGTAACAATTCTTGCGCTTTAACAGACCAAGGCATGAGTTCGCAGTCAAGACAGATCCAGTCTGTCTTGAGGGTTTCCCAATAATTGGCTTTGTCTATAGCGGCATTTACCTGTTTCAACAGTTCGGTTTCAATTGCAGCATCGTCAAAGAAACGTCTGCCGGTTCGTGTATAACAGATGCCGAGTGTGTCGTCAGCGACCCCAAACCGCCTCTTTGCGGTTTCTGGATCACGACAAACAATAACAATAGCCCGCGACCCCATGTGTTTTTCTTCCCATACAACATTGGATACACCCTGTTTGCGATAATAAGCGAACGCCTCCGTTGGGTGTTCAAGCAAGCCGGGGTTCCTTGTCGTTTCGGTCGGGGACATTGTCGGTGGAAGGTATATAAGCCATTTTGGGTCTACAGCGAAACGGCTAATCACCTCCAATGCAGTTATTGCATTCTCTTCACGAATCGTCACGTTGTGATGTAACCGCGTGCTGATCACGCGTTTTCCGAGTACATCATCAATGTCGAGGATGCCATCAGTCTGTTGCGTTTCGATAGCGGATCGTTTGTCGGTTTCACTCAGAAGTGGCTTCGCCGGTTGATAATACGTCTGACGTGCTGGCACAGATACAAGTTCTTTTTCAGGGTATCGTAGCGCGGTGAGTTTGCCTCCGAAAACACATCCGGTATCAATGTTGATTGTTCGGTTTACCCATTGCGGTTCGGCAACTGGTGTGTGTCCATAGACGACCATTGCAGTGCTGCGATACTCGTCAGCCCAATTGCCCCGAACCGGTAAACCGAATTCATCGGTTTCACCAGTGGTTTCGCCGTAGAGCGCGAATTCCCGCACGCGCCCGGATGCTCTGCCTTGTAATTCTGTCTTCATTCCAGCGTGTGCGACAACGAGTTTTCCGTTGTCAAGTACGTAGTGGCTCACCAAACTATCTAAGAATTCTGCGGTTTGCGTTTTGAATTCGGCGGTCTCTTTTTCCAATTGTGCGAGCGACTCCGCCAACCCATGTGTCGGCTTCACATTTTTGCCGCGAAGTGCGCGCACCAGTTTTACATCATGATTCCCCGGCACACAGATCGCAGTGCCGGTTTCGTGCATCCGCATGACCAAGCGTAACACTTCGGGTACCTTTGGACCCCGGTCAACGAAATCGCCGACGAAGACGGCTTTCCTGCCGTGTGGCGATTCAACAAGGGTCTCACCGTTTTGTTGCGTTGAGACTTCATAACCGAGTTCCTTGAGCAATTCAACAAGTTCGTCAAAACAACCGTGAATATCGCCAATGATGTCAAAGGGTCCGTGCTCGTCTGTGCGGTTTGTCCATAAAGGTTGGCGTTCCATACGGACGGCTTCAACGGCTTCCGGTGTAGACATCACATAGAGGAAATTCCGAAAACCTTCACGTTTGAGGCTGCGCAGTGAACGGCGAAGTTGCTGGCTCTGCTGACGGACGACATGCGGTTTGAAATTGCGGTCAGAACGCGCCTCATTTCTTTCCTGACAAAGTTTTGCTGGCATGTTAAACACGATCGCAGCGGTCAGGTAGTGGTATTCGCGTGCCAGCGCAATTAAAGGTTTCCGTGCTTCAACTTGGACGTTCGTTGCGTCAATGACGGTCAATTTCCCGGCGGCGAGCCGTTTTGCGGCAATGAAATGCAGCACCTCAAATGCATCGTTTGTTGCCGCCTGATCGGTCTCGTCGTCTGACACAAGTCCCCGACAGAAATCTGATGAAAGGATTTCGGTCGGCTTAAAATGCTTATGCGCAAAGGTAGATTTGCCGGAACCTGAAGGTCCAATGAGAAGTACAAGCGAAGGCTCAGGAATTTTTATATTTCCTTGCGGTTCGGTCAGGGGGGCTTGATAAGAGACGCGCCTTTCCGTAGAATCGCCCTCCATTTCATTACGGGCTTGCGGTTCTGAATCTTGAGAAGCACTGCACATTTTTAATTTTCCTTGCGGTTCATTGCGGTGGACTTCCGTCCTACTCATCAATTTTCCGGGTAAAGACTGCCATCTGCGTTGGCGGTCCAACGTTTTCATCCTCCGGTCCGATGGGGTGAAATACAACGGTGTAACCGAAGCGTTGGGTGATACTCGTTGCCCAAGTCTGAAATTCGGCTCGTGTCCACTCGAAACGGTGATCTTTATGTCGAAGGTTCCCCGCGTGTGGGTTCTCAAATTTGACGTTGTATTCTATATTCGGTGTCGTCAGTACAACCGTCTGGGGACAAGTAAACTCGAAAAGGACTCGTTCAAAAGCCGAAAGCCGCGGGGCATCCAAATGCTCGATAACCTCCACAACGGCGGCAGCATCGTATCCAATCAAGCGTTTATCGCGATATCCGAGTGATCCTTGGAATAGGAGAAGCCGTTCTTTCTGCTTCTCCGGCAACCGATCATAATGGAGACGTTGCTGTGCGATTTTTAGCACGTGATGTGAAACGTCCATCCCGACGATCTCCTCAAACTGCTTTTCAGCCAACAATTTACGAAGAAGCTTTCCTTCGCCACATCCGAGATCAAGAACGCGTCTTGCTCCAGACTGTTTGAGGGTTTCAGTGACGGTAGCCAAACGGATCTCGTTCAGACCGATCCGTGTTTCAAGCTGCTCCTCTTCTTGTGCTTGAAGGGTCTCAGCAGTTTCCTGAACATCTTCTTCACGCAATTGGGCAAGTGCTTCACGGGTAAGTCCACGTTGATGTTTCAAGTAACGACGCACAATAGATTCTTGTTCTGGATGTGCAGTGAGCCAATCCTTACCGTGCTTAGATAGTTTTTGGATCTCTGCGTCGCCAACCCAGTAGTGTTTTTCATCGTCAAGCACAGGCATTAAAATATAAAGATGCGTGAGGAGTTCGCTCAAGCGACAGGTGTTTTCGAGCGTTACGGTAAAATAACGGCTCTGTCCCCACTCTGGAAATTGTGGATCTAATGTATGTCGCTCAGCAGTTATCGTATAACCGAGTGGCTCAAAAAGTCGCCTTAACAATTTCTCCCCGCCGCGACAGGGTAAGATGGATAATTTGGCATTTAAAGGGATTTCTGTTTCCACGAGTTGTGGACGGTCTTTGCATTTGCCTGACAATGCACTACTAAACACCCGCGCGATTGCGACACTCAAAAACGATGAGGCGACGTAGGGTCGATCACTGACGTACTGTGCGAGTGCGAAATTTTCTGCAAATCGCCCTTGAGGTCGGCGGACAAGTCCGACGGAATCAACATCAAGGAGGAGTGCTGCTGTACACGTCTCAGTACATGCCTCTGGGTAAAAGACGTGTGCTTGACCAAAGGTGAGCGTAAAGGATTGCATTCGTGCAGGGTGTTTATGCAACAGATAACCGAGGTCTGTTGCGGGAGAATATGTGGTTGATATTGTCAATAACATAACAAAGTTCCAAGAAATATAGCGGATATTGTGCTATCCTACGCGGTGTTT
>JAGFCB010000021.1 GCA_022394775.1 Candidatus Poribacteria bacterium | reverse complement strand
TTGTAAAAAATCTGCCTGCCCTAAAGAACGCCATATCAGGTGGGATCGGACTTAGCGGACCTGCCACATCTCGAAGTTTACCATCTATCATTCTAAGATGTCCTTTGATTGCTTTATCGCGGGAATCTGTAAAGTTACCGCGCCAATCCTCTTCTCTTACATAAGTAATAGAGATAGTGTTCGTGGCTGGATCGGCGGCAGTCAGTCCCCAGATCCCGGATCGACCCCCTAATGCGATTTCCTCAACAGTTCTGAGTGTTTTTTTGTCAACCGCGTGGAGACTCCGAAAGATTCCCGAACCCCCGCCCCATTCGTCTAAAGGGACAAAAATGTACCGATTCGTTTCAACAGCATACTTAGATAGGATTTTATAATAACTATCGGTCCTGCCATCGTTATTGTTATCGGAGGGGAGTTTTATGTAATCAGGGGTGTGGATTACGCTTTCACCTTCAAAAATTACTTCATCACTTCCTTCTCCGCTTAACCATGTAACAACGAAAGTGATTTTGGTGAGTGCTTCTTCCAAAGGCATCTCTAATTTAACAAAGTCTTCAGCAGATTCTTCTTTAGGCGTACTTTTAACTTGAGGTTGCTGTGCATATACAACCTGATGACTGAAAAAAAGCATCAATAGACAAATGATTAAACAAAAAGTCTTCATATATCCTCCTAAGGTAGTTATGGGTTACCAGTATTAACTATGGTAAATTTTAGAATTACTTATACACTCTTAATGCTAAAGTCAACCCCCTAAATCCCCCTTATCAGGGGGACTTTGAAGACTTTGAGAAGGACTGGGTTATTGATAACTCTCACTGCGAGGCAAACTTATTTCTATAATTCACCATAAAAACTGACAACTGATTACTGAAAACTATAGTAAAACCCATAATTAATTGGGCACTCTCAAACAGTCTGAATGCCCATAACGGGCATTCAGACTGGCACAGGCTAACAGCCTATGCTACAAAGATGGCTATTTATTTTTAGGATTCACTATAATTAATTCCACCCAACGAACTGCAAGTACATACGCCAGAGGGTATCCCCCCATAATAGGACAAGCACGGCGGCACCTGCGAGGAAGGGACCATACGGAATCGGACTTTGTCGATCTTTTATGCCAGAAATAATGAGGACAGTCCCGACAATCGCGCCGCTGAATGCAGAGAAGGCGATCACCATCGCGAGTTCGGGCCATGCGCCAAGGAACAATCCGTTAAGTGCCATCAGTTTGATGTCCCCGCCGCCCATCGCTTTTTTGCGTAAGACCGCGCTCCCAATCACGGCAATCAACCATAACACGCCGCCACCGGTAATAGCACCTATAAGACGTATCAGAAGATACCAGACATCGGCGCGTTGATACGCAATTCCACAGACAATACCGAAACCGAGAATCAATCCCGTCAGGATGAGGACGTTCGGAATGATATAGTGTTGCGCATCAATGACGGAGATCGGTAGTAAAACTGTGATGAAAGCGAGTGCGAGCAGAAAGTCGAGGGTTAACCCAAAATAATAATATAGAAAGAGGTACAATCCCGCTGTTGTCAGTTCAACCAAAAGATACAGCACGGAAATCGGCGTACGGCAATGCCGACACTTTCCGCGTAAAATCAGATAACTCAAGATTGGGATATTGTCGTAGACACTTATCGGTTCACTACATGCCGGACAAAAAGAGCGACGAGGAGAATGAATAGATACGTCTGCGCGAGGGATGCGGTAGATACAGACATTAAGGAAACTACCAATTGCTAAACCAAAAAGAAAAATAAAGACCCACATATTTTTTATGGTTTTCAGTTTTCAGTTAATATCTTGTGGCAGTTGCTTTGTCAGTTCCCTCCACAAGGTGTCTCTGGCTCTCACTGCGAGGTAAACTGACAACTGATGACTGATAACTAATTACCACCAATACTTCTCACCGAGGTGCGCGTCTACATGATAGACTCTACTAATCTCTGCGACACCGCCAATTCGGTATTTTTCAGGGGCGCGCGGATGATTCTTCGCGATGCCTACCTTATAGGTGTCTTGAAGAAGGATATAACGACCGCCCCATGGCGTTTCCGGGATTGACTTCAGATAATTCCCGCGCCATCCTTCGATACCAGGGTCGGTCACCAGCGCATCTAAATTCGTTGGATAACTGCCCGTGTGTCTGTGGTATTTCTTGATAGCAACAGCAATCGTTTCGACATCTATATCCGCCGTGCCAACCTTCCGATATTCCAACCACGGTGGAAAAGAGAGGGCTCCAATCACAGCAGTTAAGACAACAAGAATAAGCAGTTGAAGGCGAGTCATCCCGCCGTTTTCGCCGATATTTTTCCGTAGCATCGTTAGCTCAAACACCCCATAAGTCTACCCTTCGGAACTCGGACGGGAAATACCATACTTGTTCATTTTTTTATATAAGTTGCTCCGCTCAACCTCTAACGCCTCCGCGGTGCGCCGGATGTTCCAGTTATATTCTTCTAAAGCCGCAAGGATACATTCTGACTCGGCGATATCCATCATCTGGCTCAAGGCGGTTCCGGGTTTGTAAAGCGGTGTATTTAGAGCAGACGGCAAGAGGTCTGGATCCAAAGTCGTATTGGACAAGTGATGCGAAACAGCGGCTTGCGGTACCAAAGCCAAAGCCTCAGCAACATCAGGTGCCATGACGACATCGCGGTTCACCATAATCAGGAGACGTTCAACGATGTTCTTTAACTCTCGGATGTTCCCGGGCCAACTGTAACTTTGAAACACAGCATAAGCCCCTGGATCAATGACTTTAGGCGTGGATCCCATATTGAGTTGTAAACGTTCGGCGAAATACTTAACTAACAAGGGAATATCCTCCGTCCGTTCCCTGAGTGGCGGGATCGTAATAGGCACAACATTGAGCCGATAGAAGAGGTCCCTTCTGAATTGTCCATTTTCAATATCTTCGGGTAGATTTTTGTTAGTAGCAGCGATAATTCGGACATCTACCGTCCGGATTTGATTACCACCGAGGCGTTCGACTTCGCCGGTTTCAATAACTCGGAGCACCTTCGCTTGCGCCTTTAAACTCATATCCCCAATTTCGTCAAGAAAAAGGGTTCCACCGTCTGCGAGTTCAAAGCGTCCTTGTCTTCGGGAATCCGCCCCCGTAAAAGCGCCACGTTCATGTCCGAACAGTTCACTCTCAATGAGTTCATCGGGCAAAGCAGCACAGTTAAGAGGAATAAAAGTTTTCGAGGCACGGTCGCTCTGCCGATGGATAGCGTTGGCAACAAGCTGCTTACCGGTACCATTCTCACCAGAGATTAAAACCCCGAGTTCACTGCCTGCGACCCGATCAATTTGTGAGCGGAGGTGCGAAATAACGGTACTCTCACCAACCATCTCATCGGTTGGTGTAATTTGAGATTTCAGAATCTCGTTTTCTTGTGATAAACGCGATATCTCCAAAAACGGCTGGACGCTGGATAAAATTTTATCAATAGTGGTGGGTTTCGTGATGTACCGTTTCGCGCCGAGTTCCATCGTTTTCACAGCAATTTCAATATCCTGTTGTGCAGACATCATGACTACGCTCAATTCTGGGTAGTGTTCACGGAGCTTTACAAGCGTCTGGACACCATCCATACCGTTTTCCATACGGATATCCAATAAGACAAGATCAACATCGGATTTCATTGCCAGTTGCAATGCATCCTCACCACTTGCAGCTGTTAGGGTTTGATACCCGCGCATCTGGAGCCCCTGTGATAACATCTTAAGGATATTTTTTTCGTCATCTACAATCAGAATTGTTTCCATTCTTTTGTCCTATCGCAAAATGTCTTATTTTCAGGATAGATACGTCTATTCTTGAGAATCTATCGTTTCTTCTTTAGTTGTCAAACGCGTCAGTGGCATCAAATCTTGCGGCACCATAGCAATTTCTTGGGGTTGCTCACCTTGGTTATACGGAAAATGGATGCGAGCCGTTGTACCTACGCCTTCAGTGCTTTCAAAATCAATCTCGGCACCATGCTCAGCGACAATTCTTCTGACTATTGATACACCAAGTCCGGTTCCATCTGTTTCTGACTTCGTTGTATAATAAGGGACAAAGAGGTTCTCCATAGTTTCATCAGACATACCGTACCCAGTGTCTTGGATTTCCAATAAAACCGTGCCAGGGGTTCCGGGGTTTATCTCCGCTGCGTCTCCACTATTTTCGTTGTTCCGTGGCTCCGATTGCTCGCCGCCTGAATTCGCTTGCTGTGATTCTGGTATGAAACAGGTTTTCACTTTAAGCGTGCCACCATCAGGCATTGCTTCAATCGCGTTTTTTAGGAGATTCCCGAGTGCCTGCGCGATTTGCTCGGGGTCAAGAAAAAGTTGTGGGAGCGATTTCAATTCTGTTTCAACTTTAACTTTGGAAATATTTTCAAGCCACGAGTTCTGGTCAGAGTTCGATACTGCTGAGTCCGCGTGCTCTGAAATCCCCGTCGTAGGACCGTCTGCTTTACTGAGATCTGCGCCTTGACTACCGGTGTATAATGTCAAAACAGATTTCACAATACTATTCAGGTCACACAGTTTCTTCTGGGGTTTAGGCATCCTCGCAAATTGATGGAATTCATCTATTAATTTTCCGATACGATCAACTTCCTCAATAACGGTATCCGTACACTCACTAAATATTTGTTCAAAGACCTCAGGTTTAGATTTCGCCTGTTGTAGGTTTTCAACGGACAGTCGAATCGGAAAAAGCGGATTCTTGATTTCGTGCGCCACCTGCCGTGCGACATCTCGCCATGTAGCGGCACGTTCTGCTGCCATCCGTTCCTCTATACTTAGCTTCAGGTCACGTGCCATCTGGTTGAACCCTTCTGCAAGTTGTCCGACCTCATTGTGTGATTGGATTACGACACGATGATCGAGATTACCTGCAGCAATGTGATTAACCCCTTCTCGGAGGAAAGCGATGGGTCGAGTAATACGCCGACTAATAATGTAACTAATGAGATAAACCAATACTAACCCAACGACGCCACTCAAAAGCAGTATGAGCGTGAGTTGCTGCTGCCATCTCATCTGTCGCTCATGAGAATATACAACAATTAGATCAACAGGGGGTGCTGTTCTTGCCGTTGCGAAAGCTGAGTTGAAGGGGGTTATCCGAGAAGCGGTATAAGTAATTCGCTCCGTCTCTTCCGCCCCTTGTATAAGGATTTTTCGCTGCGACTGTGAATTAGAAAATGATTCAGACCAATCGTCAACAGAAACGTTTCGAGCAGCATAATTTAGCGGGAACCAATCCTCGGGCTCCATCACCTGTGATCCAGTATCAAAGCCTGCTATATCCGGTGTTTGCGGTTTTCCGACAAGGAAAATCGGATGTTCATCCGACTGGATACTCGTTTGGGTTGTCTCCAACCATGTTTGTAAACTGTAGCCTCCCGTAACAAACCCCCATTCGCCTGTTTCTGTTACTTGGACAACAAACTGTAATCCGAGATCGCTCTGTTGCGGAATACTTCTGAGTTCTATATGCGCTTCTTGGTCGTCTACGGAACGGTATGTTCGTGTGCTTCTCTGTCCCGCTGGATCAGGGTATAGAAGTTTCCCATCGGGACTGCCATATTCAAAGAGATCAAATTCGGGTGTTGGCTGATATGGAAAAGACCGCTCCCCACGTGCTATAACGCGCTGTAGTCTTTCGTCAGCGGCTGCAGCGTGAACCTCCCTCTGAACTTTGTTAAGGAAAGCTTGGTAATTGTTTGAGATCGTGCCTTGAAGCGTCTCAACATAGTCGTCAATTTCCCCTCTAAAAGCGAGCCAGATTAGGAAACTGGTACTACCAAAAACAACACCAAACATGACGAGGAAAACAAAGCCGTAAGCAATAAATATTTTATCCTGAAACTTTAAAGCGGAGATTCTATTTTTCATCAATCTTCGGGCAGGAGACCCAATGCTTTAGCGTTGGGAGGAATGCCCGCTCTATTTTCCTTGACAAAAGATGCCAAAAATGTTAGACTGCTCCTTGTAGTGTAAGGTTACGAGTTAGGCTGCTGTTCGCTACTCCCGTGTGCGACTCGTGTAAAGCTACAGCACGATACGGAAAAGAAACAGATACTGGCGGAACACTTGAGTGTAATG
>JAGFCB010000082.1 GCA_022394775.1 Candidatus Poribacteria bacterium | reverse complement strand
GCTAAGGAACTCGGCAAAATGACCCCGTAACTTCGGGAGAAGGGGTGCTTTGAGTACGTGCCGCGTTTCGACGCGATGCCGAAAGAAGCCGCAGTGAAATGGCCCGTGCGACTGTTTACTAAAAACACAGGTCTCTGCTAAATCGTAAGATGATGTATAGGGACTGACGCCTGCCCGGTGCCAAAAAGTTAAGGTGAGGAGTCAAGGGTAACCGGAAGCTCCGAACTGAAGCTCTGGTAAACGGCGGCCGTAACTATAACGGTCCTAAGGTAGCGAAATTCCTTGTCGGGTAAGTTCTGACCTGCACGAATGGCGTAACGACATGGGCACTGTCTCGGCAAGAGACTCGGCGAAATTGTAATACCGGTGAAGATGCCGGTTACCCGTACCAAGACGGAAAGACCCCGTGAACCTTTACTATAGCTTGATATTGGGTTTTAATGTTGCATGTGTAGGATAGGTGGGAGACTGTGAAACTGGGGCGCTAGCTTCAGCGGAGTCGACCTTGAAATACCACTCTTGTTGCATTGGAATTCTAACTCCGGCACGTGAATCCGTGTCGAGGACAGTGTCAGGTGGGTAGTTTGACTGGGACGGTCACCTCCTAAAGTGTAACGGAGGTGCCCCAAGGTTCCCTCAGCGCGATTGGAAACCGCGCGTAGAGTGTAAAGGCAGAAGGGAGCTTAACTGCGAGACGGACACGTCGAGCAGATGCGAAAGCAGGGCTTAGTGATCTTACGATGCTGTGTGGAAAGGTCGTAACTCAACGGATAAAAGGTACTCCGGGGATAACAGGCTAGTCGCACCCGAGCGCTCACAGCGACGGTGCGGTTCGGCACCTCGATGTCGGCTCGTCACATCCTGGGGCTGCAGCAGGTCCCAAGGGTTCGGCTGTCCGCCGATTAAAGTGGCACGCGAGCTGGGTTTAGAACGTCGTAAGACAGTTCGGTCCCTATCTGGTACGGGCGTAGGATATTTGAGAGATGCTGCCCCTAGTATGAGAAGACCGGGGTGGACGTACCTCTAGTGCACCAGTTGTCACGCCAGTGGCACCGCTGGGTAGCTATGTACGGAGAGGAGAAACGCTGAAAGCATCTAAGCGTGAAACCTCCCTCAAGATAAGATATCCCACAACGTTAAGTTGGTAAGACTCCTTCGAGATAAGAAGGTTGATAGGCCAGATGTGTACACCGTGTGAACGGTTCAGCTAACTGGTACTAATAAGTCGAGGGCTTGATAACTTCTTTTCTCATTCTACCAAACCCTCACACCTATGCAATTGTCAAATATACTTAGAATGGCTCGGCAACATCAGAAGGTTCTGGTCAGATTTACAACCTCCTGTATGCTACTGCTGAGTCATATAAAAAGATTTTCCGGTGGCTATAGCGAAGGGGACCCACCCGTACCCATCCCGAACACGGTAGTTAAGCCCTTCAGCGCTGATGATACTTCGGGGGCAACCCCGCGGGAAAGTAGGTCGCTGCCGGGAATCCTCTCAAAGGGCAGGTTAATAACCTGCCCTTCTGTTATTAACTCACTCAGAGATGATCAGGCATGAGTCTTGGAATCTTAGCATATCTGCGTTTTCTCTTAGCCCTTTCACCTATGTACATGAACTGAGCACATCAGTGAAAGGGTTTGTTTGAGGAAAAAAATGATGGTGAAGATGATGAACACAACTAAACGGTTTTTGGCTTGCATCTGTCCGTTTATATTAATATGGCTGTTTGGATTCGCAATACTCACATACGCTGAGAAACCTCCAGAAAACATCCTCAAAAACGGCGATTTTGACCTCAACCTTGAAGGGTGGCACCACTGGACACATGCCGATGCTGCTGCGCTTTTCCAAACGGAAGGCAAAAAGGCGGACCCCATTGTCGGCAAAAAGGTCGCTTACGTCAAAATCAGCAAGGCTGGTGAGCTATGGCACATCCAACTCTATCAGCAGCCTTTCACGTTAGAAAAAGGCACGACCTATACCTACAGTTTGTGGGCAAAAAGTGAGAAACCAAGAAGTGCCGTAATGCGTATTCTTCATCAAGGTGCGCCATGGAACGAATATGCAAGGCAAACAATCAATTTGGCAGAAGAATGGAAAGAATTCTTCATCACCTTCAAAATGCCAGCGGATGATGTAAGTTCGCGCGCGGGCATCATTATGGGTGCAGAAAAAGTTGATGTCTGGTTCGACCACATCCGTGTCTACGAAGGCGAGTACGTCGCTGACATCGAAGGTGCTGAACCGCAGGCAGTTGAACCTTCGGACAAATTAGCAACAACTTGGGCTGCTCTTAAAAGGTGAACGGTCAAGTCGTTTTAGGAGGAATCAATACGATGGCAAAACTATACAAGCAAATCTCACCCAAACTACAGGAATTCATCGAAAACCAAAAAATCTTCTTCGTCGCAACCGCAACAGCCGACAGCAGAATCAATCTATCCCCGAAGGGCATGGATTCCCTACGCGTCCTTGATCCAAACCGCGTCGCTTGGCTAAACGTGACCGGCAGCGGTAATGAAACCGCCGCACACGTTCAAGAACACCCTCGAATGACACTTATGTTTACCGCATTTGAGGATAACCCTTTAATTCTCCGAATCTACGGCACCGCAAGAGCCATCCACAAAGACGATGCCGAATGGCAGTTACTCTTCCCGCTATTTACACCACTACCGGGTGCTAGACAAATCTTTGATCTCACCATTGACCTTGTGCAAACCTCGTGTGGGATGGCTGTTCCGCTTTACGACTACGTCGGTGAGAGGGAACAGTTGAACGCATGGGCAGAAAAGAAAGGTGAAGAAGGCGTAGAAGCCTATTGGAAAGAGACGAACCACATCAGCCTTGATGGGAAACCCACCCGTTTCGCTTAGCGATTTGTATTATCTATCCATGTTTCTCCTTGAATTTCAGCCTGTTAGCGTGTATACTAAATTATGAGATACAATCATAGGTTTCGTCACGCTGGCGAAAGCAGTTATAATAAACACGCATCGTACAAAAAGTACAAAAGGTTTTTCGTCAAACCTCTGTTTCGATAAAAAACATGAAATTGTCATTTATCTCCATTATTACGCTCCTTATAACATGCTTATCTATTACACACGCAATTCCACCGGATCCTGAGCTCCAAAGCGCAATCCAAACGGCTCGACAATTCACCAATCTCAAACCGAGTTACACCGCAAACGAAATAACGGAATGCGTAACTGACAGTTTTGTCACCCTTGCCAAGAATTGGCACAACTTACCGTCGATATATCGGCAGGAACTCAAACCGATTTTCCTGCGACCCGGACTTCCCGGCAGCTTCTTCGGCGAAATAGAACTGCCAGAAAAATTTACCACACCCCACTTCAGACTCCATTACACACGCGTCGGACCGCATGCACCACCGCTTGAAGATTTTCACCCACGTAACGGTGTCCCCGATTATATTGACCTCTGTGCTGATGCGATGGAACGTGCTTACCACATACAAATTGACCTAATGGGCTTCAAAGTTCCCTATATCGATTTTTGGGCGGCACAGAACGGCGGCGATCATAAATATGATGTCTATCTCTTTACCTTCCCCGCACTCGGTATCACTACAGCGGATTGGTTTGAAGGCCGCGTCCTATCTACCGCGCTGACTGTCGCACCCTATTTCATGATTAATTCCCGTATCTACGATTATGTCGGGAAAGCCGAGGGCATCCGCTATCTCGAAACAACCTGTACACACGAATTCTTACACGGTGTCCAGTTCGGCTACAACGCTTATATGCCGACATGGTTCATGGAAGCCTCCGCTACTTGGATAGAAATCATGACCTATGACGGTGGACGCGTTGACGATGGTGATACGCTCCCGGATCCCGATGAACCCAACGAAACCGATTCATATAACTACTACATCCATCAACTCCGCCGCTGGTTTCTGATCCCTGATATTTCGCTTGAGAGTCGCATCGGCGACCACGAATACGGCTCCGTTATTTGGACATTGTACATGGCAGAGCGATTTGGATACGATATCGTCCGGCAGTTTTATGGAGATGCCACTGATGGCAGTTACCGAGAGATGGGGAACTTCTACGATGTTTTTACGAATAACGGCACCACCCTCGCTGAAGCGTTCAAGACCTTCACGGTATGGAACTATTTCACGCACAGCCGCGCCAATACAGCAACTGATATGCCCGGTTACAAGTTCGCACATCGTTTCCCGCCAGTTGCTATTCATCCAAACGATGTCCACACCAGTTATCCAATCCGTGCAGATTTCGATGCTGAATCGATGCCAGAGCATTTCGCATCAAGATATATTGTCTTCCGACCCGCAGGTATTATGCCAGAGTTTGCAATCAAAATTGATGGCGCAAATCTCGCACCGATAGATATGAGTGGTCTAACACAGAATGATCGAAGAAGAATTCAGACGGAACTGGATCGACATTTAATGAGAGGGTTACGCGGATGGGCTGCCAAATTTATTGTCAAAAAACGGAACGGTACTACCGAAGTCAGAGAAGCATTTACCTACCAACGTTCCCAAGAAGCACAGATGACCTTCAAGGATTTCGGTGGCGATATTCGAGAGGTTGTCCTTATCCTCATCAACATGCATCCTGATGTTGAACAGGTCATAATTCCCGGAGGGACTTTCGGAGGGGCTGTCAGTTATACCGCTGGCGTACCACCGACAGGAACGCTTTCCAACGCACAGGTCACACAAGGCAGTAATGGACCTATCGTGACGTGGAATGTTGACAACGCAACCGATATACGAGAAATCGCAATCGTGAGAAAACGCTATGAACTCCTAAGTGAGACAGATGCTCCGCAATCCTTTCAGAATGCTAATGAAGCCCTCGGTGCCGCTGACCGGGATAACAATGGCATTCCAGAAGATGATATAGCAATTGTCGGGCGCGTGGATGTCACGCAAACGCGGTTTGAAGATTCGACTGTCTTTCAAGATGTTAATATAGATAGCATATTCTTTGATCCAGAAAACATCCATTATTATTACGCTGTTGTGCCAGTCAACGCGATCGGTATTATGGGCACGCCGAGTATCGCACCAGATGGCATTGTACCCGGATTTGAAGCGACAAGCAGTGCCCCTGCCTTCTTTATCCATACGCAACCGCGCGGCACAGGCGAGTGGCAGGTTGAAGTCCAAAGTACGCAACCGTTACAAGGCGCGCCTCACCTGATCGTAGAAGACCCTAACAGAGATAATTATACCGTCTTTTTAACACAAGAAACTGAAACAAAATGGATCGGCACACTCCGCACCAACGGATTTCCACCGACAGGTATCTACCTTTATAAGATTCGTGGACAGACGCCGACTGGCGTATCAGGCACCCGAATCTGGCAAGGACAAACCTTCAACTACATCGCCAACAGTACGAATCGAAATGTCACAGTTACACCGAATCCGTTATACGCGGGGCAAGGCAAACATCTAACCTTCTATCCAAAGGGCTTGACCGTTGAAATCTACGATGCTTTCGGAAACTTGGTTAAAGTGCTTGACAATGCCGCCGAATGGGATTGCACAAACGCACGCGGCGAGATGGTCTGCACCGGACTATACTTCTTCCGAGCAACCGATGGAAACGGGTTCCAAAGTACCGGCAAATTCTGTGTGGTGAAATGATGAAAAATTATCAGTTTATATTTTTCCTATTCTTCCTTTGCAGCTGCGGAGACGAAGGGCTAATTGACCCTTACCCTGAAATCGCGCTGCCGAAGGCTACCGGAAAATTTTACGCGACTGATATTCCGACAGATACAGGCTCCGCATGGACGTATGTTAATGTTGACACTAATCAAGAATTCACACTCCGAGTGGAAGGGACGCGCGATGTAAGCGGAATTACGCATCGGCAGATGACTGTCAGTGAAATGAGTTCTGTTGAAGATGACCAATTCAACTGGCAAGCAGTTGACCATTTGGTAGCGAATGCCTTTTACCTACGATTTGATAATGAATTTGTCGATGTATTCCCGTTTCCAATTTTTGCGACCTACTTTTCTAAAACGCCACAAGCATTAGTAGAATCTGCGTTTGATATTTTCGTTCCGAGTTCTGCCAGTACTGTTACAATACAGCACGAAAAGCATTTCCCACCGCGCCGTCTATGGGATTTCCCATTGGAAGTCGGAAAGCAATGGGTTGTTTTTGAAAAGACTGCCGGTATACCAGTGGAAGTTACGCGTTATGTCGCTGAGAAGGGCGTACAGGTCACGGTACCCGCAGGTAGTTACACAACTTTTGTGGTTCACGAAGAGGTCGTTTACGCCGATAGTCCTGAACCGTCAAGTTTCTTGATTAGTCCACCCGCAATTTACTGGATCGCACCAGCGATTGGGATTGTTCAATATAGATACAGTCGTTACCGCGCGACCGATGCGCTATCCTCACAAACTTTCGCGCTTAAAAGTTTCCATCTACCGGGACCGAATACCGATTAAGTTTCTGTCTAATGAAGAGTTATCAGCCGTCAGCCGTCAGCCGTCAGCCGTCAGTAGAAGAGATATCTGATAAATCCAAAACCCTCTTGCTGAAAGCTGATAGCCGAAAGCCGACAGCCATTCTCGCACATCGCAACATCCCAATTACCATTATCGGTGGCGGAATACATGGCATGTCTATAGCACTTCGACTGCTCCGTGAAATGCCGACAGCCAAGAGACATCTCGCAATCCTTGATCGGCATCCGAAATCGCTCACCCAATGGCGATGCAAGACAGAACGTCAAGGTATGACGTTTCTCCGATCTCCCGCTGTTCATCACATTACTCCCGATGCACTCGGCATTGTTGAATGCGCAGAACGCCATAACCGAACCAGTGAATTGGCACCCCCTTATGCACAACCTTCGACCCAACTCTTTTGGGATTTCTGCAACACAGCACTTGCTGAACTGGCGGAGCATCGCGTCTATTATCAGTTTGAAGTAGCAAAATTGCGGTGGGACAAAGGTGCTGGCAAATTTCCGTTCCGCTTGATCTCAACCGACAATGAAGGATTTCGGAGTCGTTGTGTAATCCTCGCCATCGGTACTGACGATTGTGCTTACATACCACCGGAGTTCATGCGATGGCAATGTCTATATCCTGACAGAATTTTACACGCATCCGAATTTTCTGTATCGGAAGAATTTGGAGTTTCGCCAGCAAAAATTGTCGTTGTTGGGGGTGGATTGACAGCAGGAACACTCGCTAAAAGCCTCAGCGAATGTGGACATAGTGTGACATTGATTGCGCGGAAGCCATTAAAAACAGAGCAGTTCGATTTTCCGCCAGTGTGGTTAGGTCCCAAGGCACTTGCAGAATTTGCAAGCGAGGCGAATTTCCAGCAACGTTACGAGATAATTCAGCAAAACAGGGGTGAAGGGAGTATTACGCCGGATATTATGGAAGCGTTGATGGACGCGCCAAACATTAAACTCTATCCCGAAACCTGTATCCGTAATATCGTCGCGGGAAAAGAATGTCCGTCCGCACAAAGGCTACAAATTGAAACAACACGAGACACTATTACCGACGTGTCTCGCGTCATCTTAGCGACAGGATATCAATT
>JAGFCB010000033.1 GCA_022394775.1 Candidatus Poribacteria bacterium | reverse complement strand
TTAGACGCTTTTAAACGACAGCGCTCCGCTTTGAAACGACAGCGCTCCGCTTTGAAACGACAGCACTCCGCTTTGAAACGACAGCGCTCCGCTTTGAAACGACAGCGCTCCGCTTTCCGATCTAACATAGTTAGTACTTACGCGTTTCCTCCTAAAGTCCCCCTGATAAGGGGGATTTAGGGGGTTGTTTTTTCCGTCCAAATATCCGATATTCGCTCAGCTTGCGTGAGTCCTGATCTATTGTAAGGGTGAGTAATCTGTCGGTTCGATAATCTTGGAACCCGCCACATTTACCAATGGACCGCCGACTTCTGTCAGGCGTTTAGCCTTTTGCCACTCTGGATCGGCGATAAATGCATCCCACGCCCGCTGATAGTGTCCCAGATCCTCAAACGCAAGCATATAGATAAGCTCTGTCGTCGTTGCCTCACCGATGGCAGTTTCCCAAAACCCAATAACCTTCATACCGTGCTTCTCAAATAGCGGAACGGTGATATTGGCAAATCGGTCATTCAAATTTTTCATCTTCCCGGGTACAACTTGATACGTCCGTAATTCATAAATCATCTTTTTAATTTTCCTTGCGGTTCGTTCAGACAGGTTTTGCGAAGAACGTTCCTCTCCGTATATCCAGCCCGGCCCGTTAGTTGGGCTTACGCGCTTCCTCTAAAGAATTTAAGTTCCCTGCAGCTCATTGAGACAAGTTAGCCATTCTAATCTATTCCTCACAAAATCCCATATTTATCATAAACTTCACGTAGCGTCGCACCGGCTCGGAGTTCGTCGCGAGTGCGGTTCTCGCCGCTCACCTTTTCCAACGCGGCTTCAATCACAGTTGTTTCCACCGCTTGTGGAATAACGACAACCCCATCTGCGTCACCGAACACGATATCCGCAGGGTTAACCGTGACACCGCCACATTCAATCGGAACGTTATACGCGACGACATCGCCACGTCCGTTGGAGTCAACAGGCGACAATCCAGTCGTAAAGATTGGAAACCCCATCGCCAGGATCTGGCGCGCATCTCGGATAAACCCATCAATGACAGCACCGCGCGCACCGCGCGCGAGTGCCGCTGTTGAGAGGAGCTCGCCCCAGAAGCAGATGCGGGTACTCCCGTTTGTCGAACAGATAAGAACATCGTCCTGTTTAAGGCTATCCACTGCCGCGATTTCTTGTTGATACGGTTCATCTGGAATCTCGTAGACCTCTACACACAGTACCGGCATCGCACGCCCCACCACAACTGTCTCCGGGTGAAGCGGACGGATGGTGTGTTGCAGTGCCTGTTCACGGTAACCCGCTGCATCGAGTGCATCCGAAATCACAGCAGCATATAACTGCTCTTTCATCATGTCAAACAGTTCTGTATCATTATCCCACTTTTTAATTTTACCTTGCGGTTCGGTAAGGCAAATCTAAGTCTTAACGTGCCTTTCCGTATATCCGCCCTCCACTTCGTTATGGGCTGCTGAAATCCATCAAGCGTCCGCGCGTAATAGCGTGCAGCCCAAGTACTCCGAAATTAATAATCCTCGTAGCCGACTTCTTGGAGACGCGCTGCTTTCTCGGCAACACCGTCACTCAATTTCGCTTTATATGCCAACAGTTTTGACTCCAATTCAGGAAATTGGAGTGCCAGAATTTGGACAGCGAATAACCCAGCATTTCTCGCACCACCAGAACCGATCGCCATCGTTCCGACAGGAATGCCCGGAGGCATTTGGACTGTTGCATAGAGAGCATCCACACCATTGAGAGGACCGCCGTCAATCGGCACACCGATAACGGGTAGTGTCGTATGCGCAGCGATGACACCGGCAAGATGTGCTGCACGTCCAGCACCAGCAATGATGACCTTGCCACCTTCTGCTTTAATCTTTTCTGTCCATGCCAACGTTCGTTCTGGCGAACGATGCGCCGAGGAGATTGTTATCTCAAATGGAACTTCAAATTCCTCTAAGACCTTAGCGGCTTCCGCCATTTTTTCCAAATCAGAATCACTCCCCATCACAATACCAACAAGGGGAGTTTTGTGTTCTTGTAACGACATATCTGTATCTGTACCTCATTTTAATAGTTGTCAGTACTTAGTTCTCAGTTACACGAGATTTTTGATAATCCCGACGCCTCTTTCTGAAAACTGAAAGATTTTTCGCAGAAAAATCGTACTGATAACTGTTAATTTGAAAAAATAATATGTGAATTTCTTTCAATAATCAACGGTTCGGGACCGCCTGACGGAAACTGTGCTGCCCACTCGTTCGGATCGTAATCACGGGTGACGAAACAAGAGCGATGCACCGGCACCGCATGCTTCAATCCGATGCGCGTCGCCATTTTCACACATCCATCGTAGAACGGGAACTCACCCTCAGTCGGATGGTTCGTTAGGAAACCGATGTCCGGTTTATGTGCCGCTATCACTGAAATGAGTGCGTCGTGTTCTGCGAAATTGTTGATCGGATCGCCACTGAAGTAAAGCACGACACCGTTGCTAACAATCACGTAGCCTAAGTGTGTAACATCAGGCGGTGCGATGTCAGCAGATGCGTCGCCTTCGGGCGGTTTCGCGTAGACCGCATGAACGGTAAGCCCGTTAAGCCTGGTTGATTCTCCAGCACGGATCTCTGAGATACTCGCTGAGGCAACCTCTGTTTCTGCTGAGATTTGGCGCACACTCTCCGCAGGTCCTACAAACCGCGTTGTGTTGGAAGTCTCCCAGATGCGGCGTATCGATTCTGGACAGGTGTGATCTCCGTGAGCATGTGTCAAGAGAACAAAGTCCGTTGGGAGTGTTGATTCATCGAGTGGTGACTCAGTATGGATAAAACTCTCCGCAGATCGTTCCCGCGGAAAATAGGGGTCAATTAGGACAATAGTACCGTCAGAATCTTTCAATGCAAAACTGCTCTGTTCAAACCAATGGACAGCAATAGAACCATCCGGCACCTTCAATTCAACAAGTGCATGCATATTTTTTAACTTTCCTTGCGGTTCGGTCAGGCGTAATTCCGCTTGGCAATGAGAACCACTACATTACGGACTACGGTTTTTGGTGCTAATTTTTATCAGAAACCCGATTTGGACATCGGACAAATCGGAGCAAAACCCAATATTTAAAAAACTTTCTTTCTATAATAGAGATAAACTGCCAGCACGCCAGCAATTGATCCAATCACATCCGCCATCCAATCTGCGATCGTAGCGAATCTGCCGGGAACGAATGTCTGATGCCACTCATCGCTTGCGCCATAGAGAATTGAGAGCACCGCTGCGACAAGCCATATAAGTTTTGATGGCATGACTGCCGGCTTCGCCTTCACGAAAGCTAATGCAAGAAGTCCACCCAGTATAGCATATTCAATAAAATGATAGAGTTTGTCAATCGTCAGCCACTCAAATTCTGGCATCGGCAGCGGTGGCTGTTCCAAGGACGAAACAACAAAAATGAGTGCCATGTACAATAGAGGTGGGACCCAATATTTCATTAGTAGTTATCAGTATCGGTTAAAGAAGTCTGTAAAGTTTTCTAAAGTTAGAGAAGTCCGTAAAGTTTTCAACTTTGAAACCTTAGCACACTTCACAACTTTCTTACTGGCTACTGCTCAACGCATTGAGGATAGCGTCTACGTCGTAGACACAGCCACCCCATGTACCACCGCCTACGGATTGCAAGGCTGCCCAGAGTCGCGTATCGTCTGGCAACGCTTCATCCGACGAGAGATCCGGTCGGGGTTGCCGCTCTGCCAATACACGCTCGCCCGCCTCAGCACCGAAATTCTCGCTTCCATGCCCGATCAGATCAATACGCCCTACAAGTCGTCGGGTATCGACCTCTATCTGAATGATGTCACCATCAAGCACTTTCCCGATGGGACCCTCAGCGAGTGCCTCCGGTCCGACGTGCCCAATACATGCCCCCGTTGACACACCAGAGAACCGTGCATCCGTAATCAAGGCTATATTTTTACCGAATGAAAGGTGTTTCAATGCTGCTGTTATCTGATAAACTTCCTCCATGCCCGTTCCTTGCGGACCCCGGCAGCACAGCACCATGATATCACCCGGCTGGATCTTAACTGCTCCCTGACCTTTGAGTGTCTGTATGGCATCAGATTCGCGGACAAAGACCCGCGCGGGTCCTGTCATCCGATATACGCCGTCTGCATCAACAACACTTGGGTCAATAGCTGTGCTTTTAATGACAGATCCTTCGGGTGCGAGGTTACCACGCGGGAATGTGACGGTGCTTGTCAATCCCGCTGCTTGCGCGGCATCTGGATTTAAAATTACCGCGTCAGGCGCAACGTTATCCTGATCTTCCAGAATTTCTCGGACGCGCTCGCGCCGTTCGGAGGCTGCCCACCAATCGAGGTTGCTACCAAGGGTTTCACCTGTCGCCGTGATTACGTCTTCGTTGAGGCATCCCAATTCACGTAGATGCAGCATCACTTCAGGCACACCCCCCGCAAGGAAGACTCGGACTGTCGGATGTCCAACCGGTCCATTCGGCAGCACATCAACAAGGCGCGGGACGCTCTGATTCACTTCAGTCCAATCGTCCACTGTCGGACGTTGGAGCCCTGCAGCGTGTGCAATCGCGGGGATATGCAACAAGAGATTCGTTGAACCCCCAAACGCTGCATGCACGACCATAGCATTCCGAATCGCCTCCGGTGTGACGATATCCTTCATTGTCAACCCTTTCGCTGCTAAGTTCACAACCGCGCGCGCCGAACGCAACCCCATATCCGACCAAATGTTCTGACCAGAGGGTGCCAATGCTGTGTGCGTCAGGCTCATGCCCAACGCCTCACCGACGACCTGTGAAGTCGCCGCAGTTCCCAAGAATTGACAACCACCACCCGGAGTGGCACAGGCACGGCATCCCATGTCCGCTGCGTCTTGCAGACTTATTTCACCGTGTGCGAAACGGGCACCGATCGTCTGGATTTTCCCAGCGTCTTCGCCCGTTGTAGGTGGTAACGTTACGCCACCCGGCACGAGGACAGCCGGTAATTCCCGCATAGAGGCGAGTGCCATCATCATCGCAGGCAAACCTTTATCGCACGTGGCAACACCGACAACGCCTTTCCGCGTCGGTAGGGAACGGATGAGTCGGCGGAATATCTGCGCAGCGTCGTTTCGGTAAGCAAGACTGTCCATCATCCCGACAGTGCCTTGTGTCCGTCCATCGCATGGATCGGAGCAATAACCTGCGAACGGAATCGCCGCGAGTTCTTTAAGCTCACGAGCCACCGCCTGCATGAGAAGCCCGACTTCCCAATGCCCAGTGTGATATCCAAGTGCGATCGGACTACCATCAGGCGCACGGATACCACCTTGTGTGCTGAGAATCAGGAATTCCTCGCGTCGCAACTCCGAGGGTGCCCAACCCATGGCAGCGTTGTGGGTCAAGCCAAATACGTCACCGCTCGGTCGGTTGAGAAGCATCTCTGCGGTGAGTGGTAGACTCCCTTCAGCACCAGCGGCATGCGTCTTGATGTCATAAATCTCGCTATCACCAGTTTCTAAAATATCAGTGTAATTAATCGGTTTTGCCATTTTTTTATATTACCTTGCGGTTAAATAACGTGTGCCTGAACAATAACGTGCCACTCTTAAATCCGCGCTCCATTTCATTACGCGCTACATTCTTGCTTGAAAAAAAGAAACCGCCATACAAGTAACCAGTTACCTTTCTCCTATTCAAACAGTTGCGCGACCGGGCACGTAAATCCTTCAACGACATCTTCACCTGTCAGCGTATCTTCACAGGCGAGCAGTGTGAAATCCGTTTCAGAACGATAGACCATTACCGTTTTTGCAACCGGCTCAATCACCCAGACGAGCCGTGTTCCTGATTTCAGGTAGGCGAATGCTTTTTCGGTGACATCGTAGTGTTTGTCTGACGGTGAGACTATTTCTACGGCGAGATCCGGCGGTACAGGCGACCCCTGACGCCTGTCCTCGGGCAGCCGGTTTGTTGAAACAAACGCAACATCTGGTTTCACGACACGGTCCCCCAATTGAAACGTTGTTTCAGCAGTATACAGATGTCCCAACTGATGTGTATGAACATGTAAATCCAAATACCGAATCACCTTGATACTTATTTCACCATGTTCCATGGATGGAGGTGCCATAGGAACCAATTCTCCTTTTACATATTCATAACCCTCGAAATCGTTTTCAAGAAATTCTTCCTGCGTTATCGGGGTTCCGTGTGTCGTGATGTCTGGAATCGACTCAGGGTTCGTCTGTGAATTAAGCATTGATTTTTCCTCGCTTGTAGAATTTATTTTCTATTCTGTTGGGAAATAAGCTTTATAACTTCGGCTCTGCCTGCTTTCACCTCTGCTTCATCCACCTCAATTCGTAGCATACCGAGAATACCTTTGGTAAATGCCCAGTCCAGGTTTGCCCCATCTATCGCCGGGCTACCCATGCCATTTTTAAGTGTGGCATCGGCACCTTTTTCAAGAAGCAACTTCACTGTCTCAGCCCGTCCAAGGAAAGCCGCCGCATGCAGTGCCGTGCCACCGTCCCGACTTCTCACATTCACATCGGCACCGTGTTCAAGGAGCAATGCCACAATTTTTGTGTGCCCCATCAATGCAGCCGTCGCCAATAGCGTACTGCCAGATTGTGGATCTTTCGTATTCGGATCTGCTCCGTCGGCTAACATCTGTTTCATCGCTGCGATGTTACCGGTGAACGCCGCTTCTGACAACCGCTGCGCTGAAAACGCACCTGCTTCACCGAGAACGCCATCAACGCCAAAGAGTTTCGCAATCTCGTTTCTGCCCTTTTTCATGACCGCGATCTCTGCCTCTTCAATATCTATGCCGATCAAGCTGCAGACGAAGGCAGTGGTTTCCCAATCAACGGACAAAACATCCATGGGTGTTGCACCATCGTTGTTACGTGCTTTGACATCCGCTCCGTTTTCCAGCAGAAGTTTCGCTACATCAACTCTTCCGAGGAATGCCGCGCTGTGTAACGGTGTCGCACCATCACCACTTTTTATATTCACATCAGCACCGTTTTTAATCAAAAGTTGGACAATCTCCGTCTGTCCGTGCAGTGCCCCCCATGACATCGCTGATAATCGGAACCCATTGTCCAAAGCGTTGATATCTCCGCCTTCTTCAATATGGCGTTTTATCGCCTGTAGGTTGCCGGTACGGGCTGCTGCCCATAAATCTTTTGAATTACTGTCTTGGACATTCGGCACAGTTTTGACACCAAGTTTCGGGGCAGTGCCAAACATCTCCCGAATCTTAGCTTTCCCCTCTTCAAACTGTTCCTGTTCCAACGCTATACCCATGGGTTTTGTTAGAAATTGTGTCATCTCCCAGGGTACACCTAAGATATCTATAACGGTCGCGCCATCATCATTCCGTGCGTTGACATCGGCTCCGTTTTTTAGAAGGAGTTCGACAGTTTCAGCACGCCCTAAAAACACAGCGAGATGTAACGCAGTATTTTCGTCTTTGTTTCTGCCCTTAATGTTCGCACCGCGTTGGAGTAGGAGCTCAGCGGCTTCTGTCTGCCCCATCATCGCTGCCCATGTCAACGGCGGCATATCAAAATGCAACGCATTTACATCAGCACCTTCCGCTATGTGTTGCTTGATCGCTTCCAGATCTCCATCGCGTGCGGCACCTGCTAAGGTATTTTCCATTAATTTTAGAAATCCTTTTGAAAAATCGCCATCCTCTGGAATCGCGAACGGCGGATCCGGTCGCTTGCGCCATACCGGCATCCCATTAGCAATTTCTGCTTGTATATCACTTTCGCGGTTGCGGATGAAGTCTCGGACTTTATCTAACTCGCTTGCAAAGGTCATTTCCCATCTATTTCTGTCCCACTCTTCCACAATCGTCTGCTGGGCAGGTACTAAATGCGGTTCAACCATTACAGCGGCTTTTTCTAATTCGGCTAACAGTTCCGAGGCATCCCAATGATTGTCTAAAATCTTGGTAAGTGCTTCCGCATACCGTTGCCTGCCAGTCTCAAATTGATATAACTTGTAAGCAATCAACCCCTGTGTTTTTACAGATATTGGTGCTCGCGCATCATTCATGAATTCAATTTTACTCATCTTTGTGAAGATAGAGTCCATCCCCCACGGAATGAAATAAAATTTGTTGTCTTCAGGGTTCAGATAGGCGAAAAAGTTGTTTTTATTTCCAGAGTAACCGTCCCAAAATCCGACTAAACCTTCAGTTGCCCAGAACCTGTAAAACGAGTCCAAATCCACCAACGCGCCGATGTCAGCCTCTGTTGCTTTTGGGTCCGCCAGAACGTCGATTAAGGCGTTAATTTGTGCCCTACCGCGTTCATCGTTACCGCGCTTATGCTCAAAACTATTTTCCCAGTCTTGATAAAAATCCACAACTGTCCCTTCATAGAGAACACCCTTACTATTACCGAAGGCGCGTTTCAACAACGGTTTACGAACAGTCTCTACATGCGAATAAATGCCAAGACTTTCGCCATTCACCGTCACCTTCGCATACGCACATCGCGGCGCGGGCGATCCAATGGCATTAAAGAGCGCGTACCCCATAAACTGGCTCATTAAACTCGTATCTTGTTTGTTGTTATTGAGTGTCAGATTCGTCAATCCTTCAATCCCACCCTTTTTATCAACATGATTTAGTTTGATTTTCAGGGATGGACGGGTGTGGCTCAGCGAACCGATGAACCCTTTTTTACGCAGCCCGACCTTCGGGAAAACGACACCGTCAATGCTGACACTTGCCTCAACGTAGGTATACGGACGCTCCATGGGTTTAAATTGTCGGGACGCACCGAGTGCAGTCATAAAATCTCGTCCCTGATACCGGATTGTATCCCAATCCCGCTGTGGAACGGTAATCTGTACATCTATCACCCGATCCGTTGGGAAAATATCGTTTAATGTGAGTTCTTTGGCATTGCTATGAACAGCAATCCCCAAACAGAGAATTGTTGCCAAGCATAGTATCCAGTTTTTCATTTTTTTCTCCTATTATCTCGATTACAGTCTACAATTAGTATAGCACATTTTGGATTTTTATGTTTGTAAATATAACTGAAACAAGTTTGAGTTAGTGAAATAATTGGCATCGGTCATCAGTGGGTTGTTTAGCGAAATTGTTCAGGACTTACGCAATTGACTTTCGCTGGACTATGTCCCACAGGATGACTTCGGCTTTCATTCCGTGCGTACGTTCAGGTTCGGACATGCAACGAGCACTGTCCGACAGGGACTCAATGCGTAAGTCCCATGTTAATACACATGTTGTAAATTACGAAACATGAATACTATCCATAAATACGTGCTAATAGTATTATATCTCTCAAAAAAGGGAGCGTCAAGTTAATTTAGAAAAAAGTATAATTCCGCAGAACTTCGCGAAATAGGGAACTACACCTACCGTTTTGGATAGTGTGAATCCATACATAGCATGAGTCTACTACCCTTTAATACCCGCGCCAATCTTAATCGAGAAAACTACGCATCTAAAGGAATTTAGTGTTCCATACTGAGTCTCATAGGCACCGCGTGTACAGTCTTCTCAACTTCCACCGAAAACTGAAAATTAAATTCCCAAAATCTGAAACCGAACGATAAACCTGACGTTTTATGCACTCATACATGTATACATGCTTGCATGTGCACATGTATGGAGGCATTAACACTATGAAAACAGTAGCAATTCCGTCAGGCGAGGGTGAGAGTGCTGTCGGAACAACACCGAATCCTGTTACAACGATACCACCATCCCGCCAACCGAATCCCGTTACAACGATACCACCATCCCGCCAAGGGAAAAAGATGATTTCTGGACATTTCGATAAAGATGTGCATCGGCAGTTGAAGATACTCGCCATCGAGAGGGATACGAGCATCCAAAATCTGCTAAGCGAAGCGTTGAATGCGCTGTTTGAGCGGAACAATAAGCCGCCAATAGCGTAACAATTTCGGGGGATACCATGATTTCAAATACGGATTGGAGAATCTTAGAGAAAACTAACCAAATGCTGGCATTGAGTTGGGAAGCACTCAGACGCGCACGCGAAAACGAAGATACACACACAATCAAAATGGCTGAGATGAGTTATTTTCAGGCATTACAAAGTGTGATTGTAGCAACGCAAAACGCAGTCGCGCAGCAGGCGGTTTCAGCAAAGTAACATCTTTAACAATTTTATGTCTACTTCTAATGTCACTAAGGGGAACAACAACCATGTTGTTCCCTTTACATTTTTGGTGTTGGTTTGCCGTAGATACAAATCAAACCGTGCCTCGATTAACTTGCACTACGTTTCGGGTAATCAATACAACACATGCACCCGATTCTTCCCACGCACCGACGCATCTGGTAACGCTATCGGCACCTCAACGACAACGATGAACGCGCCATCCTCACTGATCGCAAGCGTATCATAAGGCAGCTGCCCCTCTGTTCGATAGGTGTACAGGTATTTCGATAAACCGCTACCTTCTGCTGTCAGGTCGAATACTGACACGCCGTGGAGGCTTTCATTCGGATCCTGCGTGCGCTTGGAGACAGACAACGCGGCATAACGATCCATTGCATCAATACGTAGACCTTGCGGCATGTTCTCAAGTTGCCACTGCCAAGTTTTTTCACCTGTCCACGAATAGGCAAATAGCGTCATCGCGTTCGGATGCGCTGTCGACGGTTTTTGCGCGCCCTTTCGGAGATGATACGGAATATAGGTGTCTCCCGTAACGAAGAGTGCCGCCTCATTTGTTGCCCCGATGGTACCAGAAGTTGCGACGATAGGGATCCCACTTACTTTTAGTGGCGTTGTTAAATTCTCCTGCCATATCGGTTCCGACGTATTTACATCGAAAATAAACGCACGTCCATCGTCTGTTGTTATGTTTATGAATTTACCATCGGGGGATACACTGACACCGTGCCAAAATGTGACCTGTGAGAAATACTCGCGCAGCGGTTCAATATCCGCTTGCCACTTTTCCGTTCCGTCTTCCGCATTCAGAACAACAAGATTTCCATTACCCACACTGCTTCCATCAGCTGTACTTCCCTGTAGATTATGACCACTATCCATCACGAGTGCAAGCGTTTGTCCGTCAGCACTTACATCAAACCAGCGCATTATCTTCTGCGTTGCCCTGTCGCGGGGCCATTTCCAGATAACATTTCCGGTTTCACTGTCAAACCTATAGAGTTGTGATTTCTTAAGTGGTGTATCATTTTGTGTCCATGAATGCACACCCGCGACCAAGAGGTCCCCGTTAGAGAGTGTTTGCATACACGCTGGACCGGGGTAGCTAACCCACGCATAGACGCTGTCGGGGTTGCTTGGCTTAGAGGTTTCGATGTCATCAGCCGTGCGATATTTCCACCGAAGTGTCGATTCAGCGGCTGCGAAATTATAGCAATAGATGAATCCATCTGCTGCTTGCTCGCCGATATAGAGTAGCGAATTATCTGGACTGAACGCCATTCTTCTGACATAGCCTTCCGAGATTCGAGTTTTCCAAAGTGTTTTGCCTGAGAGTGTTTGGAGGACTGCAAGGTGTCCACTATCAGTCGCAACTGCTAATTTATGTGTATAAGGTGCTTTTCCATGTCCTAAGGCAATCGCGGTCGGTTTCGCAGGTTGACGCAGGTTTTCCATCAGCGATAAAAGACCATCTAATTCAACGGTGCTGATGAGGTACGGTGTTGGCTTAAGTGGAGAAGTCGCTGTTACTACACTACTGTTTACGCGAAACTGATAGTTTTGGTTCGGTTGCCATGCGAATTGAAGAAAAACGCGGTTCGCGTCCAATTGTTGGACTGTCGGTGTTTCGGCTAACGCATGCACCGTGCCATTGGATAGGGTTGCGACGTTGATTTTGAGGTCGTTATTTTCTTTAGATTGCGTCTCAAGCACCACACCTGTCCGGACCCAAGTGACATTCATGTCAGCCATCACAACGCCGATTGGTAAGATGAAAAATAAGTAGAGTAGACTGAAAAATTGAATTCGTTTCATTGTGAGATTATCCTTATGTTGTGTTGTAGTTTTCTGCGTTGTACACTGGCTTAATCTGCCACGCGCCATAAGCCACTCCCTAAACGACCACCAAGAAGCACACCGATAAACGTATAGGTGAACCCTTCTATTAGGATTCGGAGAACAATATACCAATCGGCGTAAAAGAGCCGATAGAACAGGATAGAGAGTTGGAAATCGACATAGACAGAGAGTGCGTCACAGACCCCCAACACGACTGCCCACGCCAGAAGACTGCGCCCTCTCACAACCAGAAACCCTGTTTCCAAGAGGAGAACACTTGTTCCAGTGTAGACGATCGCCATTGGCGTAAAAAGCCCAAACGTTACGCCACTCAGCAGTAAACGTACCGCGGAAACAAGTAAGATTACACCGCTCCCTTTAACACTTCTCTGATGCGTAACTGCTGCCTCCCTTGGGTCTCCATTAATATAGATAAGCAGTGCTGTCAATAAAGCATAGTAGAGTGTTTCATTGATTAAACCGGTGAGCAACACTGAGACTGGACCCAGAACAGCGCGGATTAAGTTGAGAAAAAGCGTTGATGGAACCATCACCGCCACAAAAACCGTTGTGCTAAACAACGCAATCACGATCAACTGTTTTGTTGTGAAACCGGCAAAAAGTCGCTTATGAAGCCGTAGGACAATCGCGAACCCGATCGTACTACTTATGATCGCCAATAGGCTGATGAGCAACGCCTGTTGATTTGGGACAAGCAGGTGCAACGGATGTCGCGCCTGAAGGATTGTCGCGTCGCTGCCCCAGACCTTCACTGTTACATCCCGTTCGTATTCTCCTGGGATCGCCTGTTCTGGTTTGCCCTGCTTTAAATACAACGGATGAAAATAGATAGGCAACGGAATCTCAGTAACAGCGTTGCCCGGTAGACTCGCAAACGCCACACTCCGATTCATGCCTCCGTTTGTTGTCTCCGGTGGTGCGAGAAACGGGACAATTTCCCCGCTTGTTATATCCGTGTTCGTTGATGATACAACCACATGGATCGTCTCTTCACCTTGATTACGGATGCGGACTGTCTGATAAGTCGTCGGCTCGAACGCATTGGTCTGTGGCATTTGAAGCCAATCGAACAACGGGCGTGGGTAGTAGATAGTATCTTCTCGCTGCTTCAGATCCACTATACCTGTCGCATCTGTAGGCATCTCAATCGATGCTATAGAGAGATTTTCAGCGATCTCTGGAACAGTTGCTATCCGTAGCTGCACCGTTGCCTGCTGTTCCCACACCTCTCCAGTACCTGTTCTGAAACGCGTAACCCCCGAAATTTCTTGATTGCCTGTTTGGTTCGCCTCGGATGTTCTCAGAACCAACTCGCGGTACCAGACCTCTGATGCAACGTTAAATCTACCAGTAGTAGAAAGACAGGTTTCGGTATCGGTTGTCTCACTTTTCCAGTCTGCTGGTGATCGAACAATAGTTAACGCAGGAGGCAGGCAGAGTTTGAGATCAAAGGTTGTCGGTACATTCCCGTTTGTGATAAGAACTGTGGCTGTCATCTCGCTTTCGTGCAAAACGAGTGCCTCCTGATTGCTGCCTGACACATTTTCCGGATCCGACTGCAGCGCAGCACCGTAAGGGATAGCAATTTCTAAATTGCCTTGTGTGTATACGCGCGGTGCGGTCACCCTTTGCGTGTCAACATTTTCTGTAGACAAGATCGCTTCAAACCTATAGGTATCCCCCGCATCCCATTCAAAGTAGAGGGACTCTGTCTGCCGAGGGGGTGTAGGGAAGTTGAGTTGTGCGACCATCACGTCATCCGCGTTAAAGGCTTGTAAACGCTTTACAGGTGCCTCGGCACTAAATTGCACCCTTGCCCCCAACGAAAAGAACGTCACTTTCCATGAAAACGGTTTCTCTTTAGGCGTTGAAGCACAACTGATTAGGAAGACAAGCAGTGGTAGCCCCCAAAGGATTTGCACTATTGTAGATTGATGCCGAGCGTGCATTACGTGATCTCCTTTGAGAGCACCTCTGCCGTTGCGCGTTTGCCGAAGTGGAAGTTAAAAATCTTAGGACTTACGCATTTCCGCTTAAAGTCCCCCTGATAAGGGGGATTTAGGGGGTTTAAAACGTTTGAACATTTACTTTTTATGTGCAAAATATCCGTTTCTGCTAAATTTGCGTAAGTCCTAAATCTTATTAGTGAATACGGGCGCAGTTACAGACCGCGCCCTCGCATACTAAATTAAAGTGCTGCCCCTATTAGCACCAGGTCAAGGATATTAACGACTTCATCACCATTGACATCAGCGATGATGCCAGGTCCCTGATCCCCCAAGAACCGAGCCGCGATAACCAGATCCGAGATATTGACAATCCCGTCGTTGTTTACATCTTCGTTGCGCGAGATAACTTGTGCGAACCCAAGAATAGAGGCACCGGGCCCAACATGATACGTTTGCAGAAGAGATGCATCCGTGACATCCATGACACGCACATAGTCCTGACCCCCACCTCCCCAGTCGGGTTGGGTAATGTAGAGATTTCCATCTGGCGCGAAGGTTAAACCACCACTAATAGATACATCCGCATCGTTGCTGAAGTTGGTAATTGTATCATCTGCGTCGCGGATCCAATCTTTCGTCGCGACATCGTAGATGAGCAAACCCGGTTTTTGCCAGCTGCCTTGGATGAACAACTGTTTTTCGGCGTTGAGGGCAGAGGAACCCGGTGTCAATTTGAGTTTAACCGTTTCCACAATCTCATCGGTATTCGCGTCAATCAGAACGAGGTGCCCCAAAACGTCATTGTAATTGCCGACAGTTTTGACGATGATCGTCGATTCGCCATCGCTAAAAATTTCGCCTGCGTTTGTTGGGACCGGAATGGATTTCAACACAATGTCTGTCGCCGTATCAATCACTGTGACACGACTCTCGTAATAGGTCGTCATCCGTGCCTCTGGATCCCACTCCCATGCCGGATTCGAGACGTAGGCTTTGCCGTTGAGAAGCGTGATACCTGTCGGTTTGTTGAAGGAACCGGTTAGTATCTTTGTCGTATTGCGATTGGGAATGTCAACGACATGCACCTCATGCACCGCTGCACAGGTAACATATAACTTCTGATCATTGATAAAAGCGATCTGCTGAGGTGTAGCACCTTCCTGAATCGGGATTCCGCCAACGATCTCCCGGTCTGCCAAGTTGATAATAAAGATACTATCACCGTTACTTGCGGCACCTGTAACAGGCAAATTGAAAGTTGGAATATAAGCGAGATGCCCTCGAATAGCGAGACCGACTGCCCGCCTCCGCTGAAGCACTTGGTTACTAAAATGGAGTATCTCATTGTCGACAGCCCGTTTTTCATTCGGTTCCATCAGATCAATAAGTGAGAGTGAAGCGGTGATCTCCAAGTCGGGATGCGTCAGGGTATTTATGACAACCGCAAGGTCTTGAACCTCTGTTTGTCCAAAGATAGGACTCATGAGAAGCGTAAATAGGAGTGCACCTATTAGGAGAGATGCGTGTAGTTTGAGACGTGATGTAGACGAGGAATGTCGCCGAGAAATTTTTCTATGCGCGCTTGCAAGCGGCGCCGCTACAACTTTGTTCATTAAAACCTCCGTAATGAAACAAAAAACCCCTGCTTTCATTGAAAAGACAGGGGAAGTGCGACACTCTATATCTGCTAATCCCGTGATTGCGTCCGAAGACACCGTACCTTACACTCACAGGATACTGCTGTGCGCTGTTCCACCGCTTTCCCGCGAAAGCAGATGCGTGAAACACGATCCAGGCAGGTCTCCTGACTTCCGATCTTAAGCCCGCTGTACCTTCCCATCAGTAAATTGACAGTGGTTTTTTCAGCGGATATTTGTGATCGTTCACAGTGGCGGGGCCGTGGCGGATTTTCACCGCGCTTCCCTATTCTCCGACTTTCTTCGGCACCTGAACCGTTAATTTATTCTTTTGTAATGCATATATTATATCACATTGCCATATTTTTTGCAAGTTTTTTGTGAAGCGGCTAAAAAATTTGACAACACAAATTAGATGTGGTATTATTAATATTAGTGTTTGAAATTAAACGTTTGGCTGAAAGCGAGAAAAATGACACTTGTACGTTCACACTCCAACTTGCATAGCGTATCCAACCATTGGCATTGGTGGCATTCCAACTGCTTGCGGAGGAGTGTGCGCCTAAACGGATAACCGAATAGAGATTGAAAATCGTTATTTTTTATTTCTGAATTTTAAAAGTCCTGTTGAAGCCTTATGCACACGAATCCGAGTGACATAAGGTTTTTTGTTTTTAAAGAGGAGAAATCGCATGAAGATTCTATCTGAACTTAAATATGACAACTATGGCTTGGTCACGGCAGTCATTCAAGATTGTACAAATAATGAAGTATTAATGGTCGGTTATATGAATACCGAAGCGATCAAACAAACCCTATCAACCGGACGTGTCTGCTTCTGGAGCCGCTCCCGTCAAAAATTGTGGATAAAGGGGGAAACTTCAGGGCATACGCAAGAAGTTGCGTCTGTCGCTATTGATTGCGACGGCGATGCCCTACTCATAAAAGTTGAGCAGAAAGTCGCAGCGTGCCATACCGGTTACCGTTCCTGCTTCTTCCGAGAAGTTTCCTCCGATGGAGAGTCAACGGATGTAACAGGTGAAAAAATCTTCGATGCAGATGCTGTTTACTAACTTCCAACATTTCGTTAGTTTTCATATCTTCGCATCCGCTCGGAAATCGCTTGATTAAATTCATCTATAGTCTCGATTTTATAGTAAAACCCGTAATTACCTATACACTCACAAAATGGCGAGGATACAATCCTCGCCAGCGGTGGAAGGGTGTTTGTTCCCTGATAAACTGTAAACTTATTTTTGGATTTTACTATAATAAGAAAGAAAATGGAGTGCCGACAGTTGTAGACGTTTTTCAACACTACCTTTTGTAGCGTTCGGTACTATAGAACAGAGAATTTTGATGTTAGAGATATGAAAAAGGAGTTAGGAATGTATTATCCAACATTGGAGGACTTTCGCGAAGCAGCGAAATCAGGAAACACAATACCCGTATACCGATCGATTCTGGCAGATATGGAGACACCAGTATCTGCGTTTTACAAGTTGATGCCAGACAATTATGCGTTCTTGCTCGAAAGCGTTGAAGGTGGCGAAAACGTTGCGCGCTACTCTTTTTTGGGGAGTCAACCCTCAGTGCTTTTCCATAGTAAAGGGCATCAGGTGACGATTGAGTACTTGGAAAAAGGCGAAACCGTCGTTCAGGAATATGAAGATCCGTTGCGTGCCCTTGAGGAAGTCATGGAGAATTACCGACCTGTTGACACCGAAGAGTTACCAAAATTCCATGGTGGCGCGGTCGGTTATATGAGCTACGACATGGTGCGCTTCGTCGAGGAGTTGCCCGATAATACCGAAGATGACCTGCAGCTCCCGGATTGTTTCTTCATGATTGCTGAGACGATGCTGGTGTTCGATCATGTAAATCATCAGATTAAGGTTGTGGCGAACGCACATATTGATGGAGATATAGATGCCGCTTACGCGAATGCGCTTGCGAAAATTGAGGCATTGGTCGAGAAACTTACAGCCGCCTCCGAAGCACATTTACGTAGAAATAGTGCCGAACACACGGAGCCGCACGATAAAATCCCTCAATCGAATTTCACGAAATCCGATTACGAAGCCGTTGTCAAGCGTGCTAAGGAATACGTAGCTGCAGGCGATATTATCCAAGTCGTCCCTTCGCAGCGATTCAGTTGTCCGGTG
This sequence comes from Candidatus Poribacteria bacterium, assembly GCA_022394775.1. Classification (GTDB taxonomy): domain Bacteria; phylum Poribacteria; class WGA-4E; order WGA-4E; family WGA-3G; genus WGA-3G. Next base: position 7,563 of record JAGFCB010000033.1, on the reverse strand, counting down.
TCCGTAGACTCGTTTGAGATATATCGGGCGTTGCGAGTGATTAACCCATCGCCTTACATGTATTACCTAAAGCTTGACGGATTCGACATTGTTGGGGCATCACCAGAGATGATGGTGCGGGTAGAAGATGGAATTGTCCAGACTGTCCCGATTGCTGGGACACGCCCGCGTGGGACAACTACTGAGGAAGACCAAGAATTGGGGCAGATGCTTCTCTCCGATCCGAAGGAACGGGCAGAGCACGTCATGCTCGTTGATTTAGGGCGGAACGACCTCGGTCGGGTCTGTGAATATCACACCGTTGAGGTGACCGACCTGATGATAGTCGAGCGTTTTTCGCACGTGATGCACATCGTTTCACGCGTCACTGGACGATTACGTGAAGACCTTACGGCTTTTGATGTGCTGCGCGCCTGCCTTCCCGCTGGAACCCTCTCCGGTGCCCCAAAGATACGCGCGATGGAAATCATTGATGAACTTGAGCCAACACGGCGTGCTACATACGGCGGGACGGTCGGATATTTCAGTTTTTCCGGCAGCGCAGATACAGCGATTACGATCCGAACCGCTGTTATCAAAGACGGCATCGCTTATGTACAAGCAGGTGGAGGTGTCGTAGCGGATTCAGTACCCGAAACCGAGTATTACGAAACCGTGAGTAAAGCGCGCGCAATGCTCAGTGCTATCGCATTGGCAGAACAAGGTTTCTTATTGTAGAGTTGGCTTCCAATTATAGGAGATAAGACAATGATCTTAATGATTGACAACTATGACTCATTTACTTACAACCTCGTTCAGTATTTGGGTGAACTCGGTGCTGAACTGGAGGTACATCGGAGTCGGAAGATTGGGTTGGATGCATTAGACGCACTGGAACCGGAACGGGTTGTCATTTCACCGGGGCCTTGCACACCAAAAGAGGCGGGCATTTCCAACGATGCTATACAACACTTCGCTGGAAAAGTTCCGATTTTAGGGGTCTGCCTCGGACATCAGTGCATCGGTGATGTATTTGGAGGCGAGGTCGTCCGTGCGGATCGACTCATGCACGGTAAAACCTCCATGATACACCATAACGGCACAGAACTTTTCGAGGGATTGGATAACCCGTTTGAAGCGACACGCTACCACTCACTCATCGTGAAGAAAGAGACGCTCCCAGACTGCTTTGAGATTACAGCGTGGACAGATCAGGACGAGATTATGGGGCTTCGGCATAAGGAGTTGCCTATTTGGGGCGTGCAATTCCATCCGGAGTCAATTTTGACTGCTGCTGGAAAAAGTCTACTCAACAACTTCTTAACACTGTAGACAAACAGAAAGGTTTGATCATGACAAAACAGACAAACCCTACGCCGGTCTTAGTTTCTTGGTCGTCAGGCAAAGATTCGGCGTGGGCACTTCATACACTGCGTCAACAGTCTGAACGCTACGACGTACGCGGTATCTTTACGACTGTCACAAAGACGTTTGACCGCGTCTCTATCCACTCGACACCAGCGTGGGCACTGAAACAGCAAGCCGAGAAACTCGGCGTGCCGTTGTATGAGATACCGATTCCGTATCCGTGTTCCAACGCAATCTATGAAGAAGCGATGCGAAAATTTCTCGCTGAGGTGGAAGCATTACCTGAAGACTTGAGGGCATCGCATTTCGCATTCGGGGATCTCTTTTTGGAGGATATTCGTGAATACCGAGAGGATAAACTCAAAGGCACCGGTTTCACACCAATTTTCCCGGTATGGGGAAAGAACACAACGCAACTCGCTGAAAAGATGATCGCTTCTGGCTTGCGCGCTATTATCACTGCCCTGAATCCTACCAAAGTTCCCGCTGACTTTGCAGGACGATGGTTTGACGCTGATCTCCTTGCAGATTTGCCAGACGGTGTAGACCCGCTCGGCGAAAACGGGGAATTCCATACATGCGTCGTGGACGGTCCGATGTTCAGTTCACCTGTCGCCGCAAAACCGGGAGAAGTCGTTCAGCGAGACATCGTTTCCAAAAAGGATGACGATGACAAAATTCACACAAGTAGTAACACATCACCGACTTACGTCTACGCTGATGTGGTGCCTCTGGATGGATAATCGGATGAAAGCAGCCGTATTGTGGACAGGTGGAAAAGATTCTGCGCTCGCATTTCAAGTCTCCTTAAATCTTTACGATATAAGGAGACTTGTCTGTTTTGTGCCAGCAGACAACCGACAATTCTATGCCCATCCAACGGAACTCATGGAACTACAGGCACAAAAGATCGGTATTCCGATTGAATTCGTGCCGATTTCCGAACCCTATAAACAGAGTTACCGCCAACAAATTGAAACGCTTAAAGACACCGGAATTGAAATACTCATTACGGGCGATATTTCTACGGTGGACGGAATGCCGAATTGGATAGAGGCAGTCGCTGAAGGTTTAGTAGAGGTCCATAAACCGTTGTGGGAATTGGATCGACATACAATATTGGATACGCTAATCTCTAACAAATTTAAAGTCATCTGCTCCCTCGCTTACAAAAAGCATTTTCAACAGACTATTGCTGGTAGGTATTTGGATGCTGAACTCATTTCAGAACTGAAGCAGCTCCCAATTGACGCATGCGGGGAGCAAGGTGAGTACCACACATGGGTGTTAGACGCACCATTTTTCAAAGAGCCTGTGCAATTAGAAGGCATACGCGTCGTTGATACAGATGAGTATTGTCATCTCACCTACGAACAGGCGATTTAGCACGCTGATTTTGACCATTTCTGTACGCATGAAAGTTTGACTGAAGACAGATTTTCCCATCCGTTTTCCTTGATTTATCTTAATGAGAAATGTATACTAATTCTTACTATCGTTTGGACAATTTTCTGTAGAATAGGCTGTTAGCCTGTTCATGCTTCCATAGAATAGGAAACCGTTAGCCTCCTGCTCAGTCTTCTGTAGAATAGGTTGTTAGTTTCCTGTTCACTCTTCTAAGGAATCTGAAAATGAGAAAGTATCTTACGCCAATCTATGTTGTTCTTTTCCTGATAGGTGCGACCGCGCTTTGGTATTTTGGACATCATCGTCCCGCTCAGAAAATACTGGAGGCTGAACCAAAAAAGATATATAAGAGTACCCCGCTACCGCCAAAGGGTTTATCGGTGAAACCGGTGCCTTCCGACGCTATACAAGAACCTCGCGAAGCGGACACGGATATAGCCGTTGAAGATATAGATAATGCTGCAATGTCTAAAAAAATTGACGACAGCCAGAGCCATAGCGAAGCCGTAGATTCTGAAGAATCCATGCCGCAAGAAGCACTTTTAACTAAAGATGCAGCAGCCGAAGCCTATGAAAAATATCTTACAGCAGAGGCAGATTACCAAGCAGCACAAGAAAGACTCAAGCAGGTATTTCCTTTTAAGGATACTGACCACGCTATGTCCGTAACCCAAGAAACTGAAAAAGCACTTGCAGAGTCAGACCACCAAGCAGCGATAGAAGGACTCGGGAAGGTGATCGTTTCCCTTGAAAGCATCGATAGGGACCAAATCAGGTCCGCTGTGGAAGCATTCAAAGAGGCAAAGTTACGACGCAATGAAGCCTTGGAAAATCTTGCAGCTTACTCCGAAAATGCTGCAGAAATGTTAGCACAGGTAAAGGAAGCCGAAAGGCAAGAAAATGAAGCGCGAATTGAATCTGAACGTAGATCACGCGAACTTCGTACGCAGTTGCGTAACTTGCAGGACAGCATAGAAGAGTTAGAAAAGTCTCAGTAGCGTAAAAAGCGGTTCATCAAAGATATTCTCTCTTCCATGAGTGATTGCTATACTCGATGCAGAATTATGCACCCGATCCTCCCGTTCACAGTGTCACTATAGGGTAAAATCGGAGGTGATCCATGAAAAATAGTGATACGCAATTAATCCATCGTGTTCTCAACGGCGATGAGAACGCCTTCTCAGCACTTGTAGAAAAATATCAAAGACAGGTGCACGCGCTGGCGTGGCGGAAAATCGGAGATTTTCACATTGCCGAGGAGATTACACAGGATACGTTCCTGAAAGCCTATCAGAAACTCCGAACGCTGAAGAAGCCGCAGCGTTTTGCAAGTTGGCTTTATGTGATTGCCACAAACCGCTGCAATACATGGTTGCATAAAAAGCGTTTTCGGATGCAGCTGTTGAAAAATAAGGGTGGCGCACGACCTGAAAAACCGTCGTACTCTGAATATGTCGTTGAAGAAAACGAGCGCGTCTCCGTGGAAGTCCAACGCGAGGTCGTCAAAAAACTACTTGCGAAACTTGAAGAGAGTGAACGCACTGTGATGACGCTACATTACATCGCGGAGATGTCGTGTACGGAGATCGGCGCGTTCTTAGGTGTATCGCCAAATACGATTAAGAGTCGGCTGCGTCGTGCCCAGCAGCGTTTAAAGAAGGAAGAACCCATTATAAGAGAGGCTTTAGAGAATTTCCAAATCTCACCGAATCTTACCGACACCATTATGCGCGAGGTTTCACGAGTCAAACCGGATGCGCCGTCAGGCGGTAAACCGTTAGCCCCTTGGGCAATTGCTGCTTCTACATTAACATTAGCAGTGGTGTTTCTGATGTTCGGCTTTGGAAACCACCAATACTTAGGACTTTTCCAGAAACCTTATAGTTTTGATGCCCCTTCGGAAATGACGATTGATATCATCGACACACCTATCATCGCGAACCTTGAATCAAAAATAGATGTGCGGACACAAATAGGAAGTGCCAACGCAGTGGGTAAGCGCAATAACCCTGAACAGCAACTTAACGATCCGCCTGCAGCAATTGCAGAAACACAAGCGGAGGAAACTGTGAAAAATTATACAAAATGGGAATTGCCCGAAAAGGCGAAAGCGCGGTTGGGCAAGGGTGGCATTAATGATATGCAGTTTTCACCGGATGGTGCCCAACTCGCTGTGGGCAGTAATACCGGTATATGGTTTTACGATGTAAAAACAGGTAAAGAAGTATCCAAGTTCCCTGGTATGTGCCAATTTCTTGCATTTTCGCCAGATGGGCGATCCCTTGCCAGTGGTAGAAGTTCTGGGAACGGAGGATTGTGGATAATAGCTACTGGTCAAAAAGTGGCACTCACTGATGCTCTTCCGCCTACCTCAGCCTTACGATTCTCTGAAGATGGTAAAACGCTTCTCAGTTTAGAGAGGTGGGGAGACTCAATTAGTCAGTTAGATATTACGACCGGAAAGGGAAATAGGAAGCAAATCAAAGATATAACACGTCGAACTTTTACCCTGCCTGTAATCCATGCCCTCACGTATGATAAATTTGCGGTCGGAGGGCAGGATGGAGAGATTGAGTTGTGGGACACGACAGGCCAAAAACTATCCACTCTCAGTGGACATGAGGGCCGACACGTGTACGCCTTGGCATTCTCACCCGATGGGACCCAACTCGCCAGCGGAGGAGCAGACACAACGGTGCATTTATGGGATGTCAGCAGTAACGATGAACCGACCATCCTGCATCAGCACGGAAGTTGGGTAAACGCCTTAGCATTCTCTCCGAACGGAAAAATACTCGCCAGTGGGAGTACTGATAAGACAGTACAGTTGTGGGACACCGCCACGGGTAAGCCTCTCACGACTTTCACAGATCATATAGACGGTATTAGTGCGCTCGTGTTTTCACCCGATGGAGCGACGCTTGCCAGCGCGAGTACAGATGGCATAGTTAGATTTTGGAATATAAACACCAGTGCCGCACTACCAACACATATCACCGGACACACACGATTGATAAAGACAGTGGCTTTTCTGAAAAATAGCACAACTCTTGTCAGCGTCACGTTTAATGGGGTAATTACCTTGTGGGATTTGCAAACATCACAAAAAACTGATTCCCAGATGCATCAAGTTCGAGGAAGCGGGTTTCCTCCATTACCACAAGATGTGTTGCATGCATTGGCTTTTTCGCCTGATGGAACTCAACTTGCCAGCATCGGTTCAGAAGGTCATGTGCTCTTTGAGACAGGATCAGGTATCATAAGTACGGCGTATTATGGGGGTGAGCGACTAATTCGGTTGATAGATGTCAGTACAGGACGTGAGTTGCAGAGTTTGACGGGCGCAAACGATTCCGATTCTGTGGCTTTTTCGCCTGATGGAAAAACGGTAGCTTTCGGTAGTAAAGGTAGAATTCGCATGTGGAATACGGAGACAGATGAACATTTTGATATATCTCTCTTAAATTCAAACGATGCTAACGCTGAAATCTGTGCTTTGGCATTCTCACCCGACGGGAAAAAGATTGTCAGCGGAACCATAGGAAGAAAGATTCAGATGTGGGATGCGGAAACCGGTGCTGCGCTAACTTCACTTATAGCACAAAACCCAAACCAAGAGCTTATTGGAGCGTTAGCATTTTCTTCAAATGGTGAGATGCTCGCCGTGAGAAATTATGGACCAGGAATCCGCGTAATGGAAAATAGTAAACTGACGCGTTTGAGGGAAGGTCGCTTTGGTGATGGTAATTGTGAGACGTTAGTGTTTGTACCAGATTCTGCCTTACTTGTTATTGGACTTAGTAACGGAAAAATAGAACTATGGGATGTTGAATCTGCGGACAAACTCATCACACTTGATGGGCATTCAGAACCGGTTAGGACATTGGTATTCTCACCAGATGGCAAAACACTCGCCAGTACCGGACAAGCTGGCACAATTCTTCTATGGGATTGGGAGGAAGTCCTCAACGGTGCGGAAGAAAAAAAATAAGCCAAGACATGTCAACGCTCTGATTTTAGCCACTTCTGCACTCGTGTGAGTTTGTCTGCCGGAATATGTGAGGTATTCGCATCTGTGGGGAATGTACCGTTCGCGACCTCTTCGCGATACTGACGAATCGCTTCAAGCGTTAGGTGGTTATAATCCTGATAGCGTTTGGCGTGTTTGAACGGCGGACCGATGCCTAATATATCGTTGATAACGAGTACTTGCCCGTCACAAAACCGTCCGGCACCGATGCCGATGGTGGGGATATCAACAGTCTCTGTAATGATTTGACTAATTTCTTCAGTGATTTTCTCAAGGACGATAAGTTTCGCACCAGCGTCTGCAAGTGCTGCGGCTGCTTCAATGAGTCGTTTCGCCTTGGAAAAGGTCTTTCCGTGCGTTGCCGCTTTCGTGCCATGAATTTGTGGATTGTGACCGATGTGAGCGCAGACCTCTATGCCTTGTTCAGTGAGGGCAGTAACAATAGGAATTTTTTCTATACCGCCTTCCAATTTAACACCATCCGCACCATCCGCTAAGAAAAGTTTCGCATTTGTAACGGCTTGTTTAGCGTCGTGATCCGCTGCGTAAGGCATATCAACGAGAAGGTAGGCATCTGTCACACCGCGACGGACGGCTTTAAGGTGATGACGCATATCCGCCATCGTCACCTCCGTCTCGCTTTTATAGCCGAGGATGTTGGTACCAAGGCTATCCCCAACAAAGACGATATCGATCCCCGCCTCATCCTGTAAGCAAGCGGTTGGATAATCGTAACAGGTCAACACAGTGATCGGCTGCTTCTGTTGTTTTTTCGTGTG
>JAGFCB010000212.1 GCA_022394775.1 Candidatus Poribacteria bacterium | reverse complement strand
ATCAGTGATAACCAAGTTGCAATAGAGTTATTAACAGAAATCTTTAGTTGGCACATAACCATTCAGTTAGTCTGCGCCGATGCCGGCTATCGTGGCGACTTAGGCGACTGGTTATATGCAACGCATCAGTGTAGATTGGACATCACCACGCCTCTGGGTCAATCGGGATTTGTAGGTGTCCCCTTTCGCTGGATTGTGGAACGCACTTTTTCTTGGTTCGGTTGGTTTCGCCGATTGACTGTGGACTATGAACGCTCCGCTGAAACCGCTGAGGCTATGGTGTACATTGCTTCCATTTTCTTGATGCGAAACCGTTTCAAATGACTTTTAAAACAGGCTCTAAGTTAAATCAATCGCCGCTCACAGTGGATTGACAAATCCACTGCACACGTACAAAGATGGCTCCGTTCCGCATGTCCCGATCTTATCGGGGAGAACCCCGATAAATTTGATATTATTAATTCGCAAAACGCTGTAATCATGGGGCAATCTGACATAAGTAGCGCAAACTGTATGAAGTTAAAAAAAATAATTGGGTAATTCTATATTTCCCCCGGGTCCGGTAGGTGCGATCTCCACCCGCACCACATAGGCGCGTGGGTTGAAACGGCGCAGTTAGAAACAGCGCCTACCAATTTCACGATTCCAATCTTTGATCGGGATTCACGAATCTGAGCAACTCAACCAGAACCTTATGTAAAAACTCAAAATGTATACTTAAAATTGCTTAGTATATTTTAGAATTAATGAGACACTCCAAACCGCACCGCATTGTCCTCAGGCCCGGTAGGTGCGGTTTCTAACCGCACCGCATCGGCGCAGTTTGAAGCAACGCCTACCATACACGGGGAGCGAAAGAGTCTATTTATTTTTAGGATTTACTATACTTGTGTTCTAATCGCGAAAATGAGAAGGTGGAAGATAAGATAAAGCGCTTGCCATTATTCAGGGCGCAACATCAACTTTACTCCCTCTCGCCTCTCAAAGAGATCGAATGCCTCCTGCCACTCAGAGATGTGCATTTCATGGGTGATTAACGCTTTTGTGGATACCATGCCGTGTTCCATCAGTTTGAGCGCACGCTCCCATGCAGTTTTCTTCTGTGAGATGAATCCCGTCACCTGAAGTTCCTTAAAGGCAATCTGCTCAAAATCTATGTTGATTGTGTTGCCGAACAAGCCCATCTGCGTATACTTCCCACGCTTACGAGTGAGTTCTATGCCTAACGCTGCTGCTGGTGCTGCCCCTGAGCATTCCAAGATAACATCGGCACCGTAGCCGCCGGTATGTGCCTTGATGACCTCCACCGCATCCTCCTTTTCAACATCGATCGTCAGGTCTGCACCGAGCTCTGCCGCATG
>JAGFCB010000312.1 GCA_022394775.1 Candidatus Poribacteria bacterium | reverse complement strand
CGTGACCCGCTTCTTCAAAAGATCGGATTTTCTAAAGCAGATATTGAAAACGGTCTTCAAGAATTGGTTCAGGCGAATCTGTTGCAAATCCACGAGGGACAAGATACACAATGGTATTGTTTAAAATAGCATGCAAACGCGTGAATGTATTATAGAAGTTCCGCACCTGATTTTAGCCTCTGCATCGCCTCGACGCTCAACGTTGTTATCACAGATTGGATTAACATTTAAAATACATCCGAGTGATATTGTCGAACCACCACACAATGTCCACGCAAACAAGCCTGCAAGTGAAGTAACACAGGAACTTGCCGCGTTAAAAGCTGCATCTGTCACACAACATTACAAGCACGGCCTGATTATCGGCGCAGATACATTGGTATCTTTAGACGGAGAGCTTCTCGGTAAACCCACTGACGATGCTGATGCATCGGTGATGTTATCGCGCCTTAGCGGCACCAATCATGAAGTCGTGACAGGTGTCGCATTAATTGACGCAGCAACCGGACAGGACAGGGCCTGGTCGGAAACGACTCAAGTCTACTTCCGGGAGTTACATGCTGCGGAAATAGCTGCCTATATCGAAAGCGGAGAGGCATCAGACAAAGCAGGTGCTTATGGCATTCAAGGACGCGGTGCCGCTTTTGTTCGGCGCATTGAAGGCTGCTATTTTAATGTCGTTGGACTTCCATTAGCAAGCCTCGTTGAATACCTATCAGATTTTCAATCCGGAAAAAATCAAAAGATTCAAAGCACGTAGTCCGTAATGAAATGGTTCTCACTGCGAAGCAGGATTTAAGGGACGTGTGTTAATTGCCAGTTACCCGCTGTTTAACCGCAAGGTAAATTAAAGAATGTTGGCATCTAAAAAATACACGCCTACCAACGGATACACCGAAATCGTGAAACCCGGTGAAATGGGGATCACAAAACTCCATTTCGGAATTCTCACGCTTATACCCGAATCAACTTTCTTTGGTCATTCTGATGATACTGAAGTCGCACTGATCGCATTAGGTGGCGACTGTACTTTATTGGTGGGACATAACGGAAACAAAGCGTACGGGATTTTGGGTGAGCGTCCAGACGTTTTCCACGGAGAGGCGTGCGTAGCTTATATCCCGCATCATACAACCTATGAAATCCTCACAAATGAATCGGGAATCGAGATTGCGGTCTGTAAAATACCGTCTCATTCCGAATCCGCCGCGGTGATTCTGGAGGCAAGTGAAGCGATAGATGAGGATAAGACGCACCTTAGGATCTCGGAGAATGTTTTTTCAGATGATTTAGAGGCAAGCACAAATGCTTCCACAATACCTACCGCGGAAGAGGCGATCTGCTTTCATCGGTTTCTTGATGGAAGCGGAGTCATTACTTTCGACATCGCGCATAACACAGAGACGACACACGCGCAGTTGTATCATAACGATGTATTCGTAGTTTCAGAACGCGATAGCATTGTAACAGTAACTTCTGAAGGCGTTGGCTACCAATTATGGGTGCAGCCGAATCTCTGAGGAAATCAGCTGCACTCCATTGTTATACCGCGCCTACAAGATAAAGGTGATATAGTCCTACTCACCTTCAATAAGTTCGCCACCCTTTTTGAGAAAGGCAACAGCGCTCCGCGAGATTTGAACTTTTATCTCTTGGCTATTCACTTCTCCAATAGTGAGGAGAATAATATTCTTATCGTTACTCATCCCAAGAATCTTGCCGTGCAAGCCGCCATTGGTTACAATCTCATCCCCCTTAGACAGGTTCTCTAACATATTCTGATGTTTTTTGCGTTTTGCTTGTTCCGGCCGAAGTAGTAGGAAATAAAAGATAGCACCTATTGCTATAAGCGGGAAAAACGGTAATAGTTGTTCCATGAAGGGTCTCCTTCTGTTTTCTAAAGAATCAGCATGGCATCGCCATAACTGTAGAAACGGTAGTTATGTTGGAGTGCCTCTTGATACGCTTTCTGAATCAAATCTTGTTGAGCGAAGGCACTCACAAGCATAAGTAAAGTTGATTTAGGTAGATGGAAGTTAGTAACCAACGCATCTACTACATTAAATTGGTGTCCCGGATAAATAAAAAGATCGCTATAACCGCTATAAGGGCACATAGTGCCTGTTATGCCAGCTGTTTCGAGCGAGCGTACCACTGTCGTCCCGATAGCAACAATTTTTGAGCCTGCCTCCTGTGCGTTGCGAATCCGGTTCGCTTCCGTTTCAGGGATATGGATATATTCAGCATGCATCTTATGTTTCTCAATATTTTCGGACTTCACGGGTTGAAACGTTCCAGGTCCCACGTGCAGTGTTAACGTTGCTATCTCTATTCCGCTGTTTTTCAATTCCTCCAACAGTTTTTGTGTAAAGTGCAGCCCGGCTGTCGGGGCAGCAATCGCACCTTCAGCGGTCGCATAAACTGACTGATAACGCACCTTATCCTCAGCGTTCGGTGGACGACGAATATAAGGCGGTAAAGGCATCATGCCAATCTCAGCAAGGATCGCCGAAAGTCTATCGTTAGGCTCGTAGTTAAAACGGACGATACAGTGTCCATCATCGGGTTTCGCAAGCACTTCCGCTTTTAAGATACTATTTCCAAAGACAACCTCTGTACCGATTTGGAGGCTGCGTCTCGGTTTCGCAAGCACTTCCCAAGTATCC
>JAGFCB010000071.1 GCA_022394775.1 Candidatus Poribacteria bacterium | reverse complement strand
GATGGCACACGGCTCGCTGCAGCAGGGGCACTCGGCGTTTGGATTTATGATACGGCTACCGATGAAGAAATCTCGCTCCTTACCGCGGGTGGATCTGGTGTTCCGGCACTAACATATTCGCCTGATGGTAGCCTGCTTGTCGGTGGAAGCGCGAATGGGACCATCCGTTTGTGGAATCCTGAAACAGGTGAAGTCTTGCACACCCTCACTGGCCACAGACGCAGTATCCGCACCCTCGTTTTCAGTGCTGATGGTTCTATGCTCGCAAGTGGCAGTCGAGATAATACGATCCGCCTATGGAATCCCGAAACCGGCGAACTCCTGAAAACGCTTGAGGGCCATACCGGAGGTATCAGTAGCCTCGTTTTCAGTGCTGATGGTGGTACGCTTATCAGCGCGAGTCGGGACGATACGATCGGTATATGGGATGTTGCTACAGGGACACTGCGGCAAACCCTTGAAGAGCACCGAGATAACGTCGCAAGTGTCACACTCAGTCATGATGGTGCTACGCTCGCCAGTGGTGATTTGAACGCTGTTATCCATTTGTGGGATACTGCCACATGGACGGTTAAGCAGACGCTCACCGGACATACATCACATATCTACGCTATGAAGTATAGCCCTGACGGCAGTATGCTCGCGAGTGCCGGTGAAGACGATACCGTCCGATTGTGGGACGCTGACACGGGCGACCTGCTACACACAATCACCGCGCACACGGCTGATGTCTATGATATTGCTTTCACACCAGATGGCACAGTGCTTACCAGCGGCGCGTGGGATGCCTCCATCCGATCATGGGACCCTGTTACGGGTAAACATCTAAAAACTATCACAGGGCATACGGATGCTGTTGTGAGTGTCACCTTCAGTGCTGACGGCAGTATTCTTGCCACCCGGAGTTGGGATAAGACCATCCGTCTGTGGGATGCTGACACCGGTCAGCTGCGGCATACCCTCATCGGTCATCAAGATGATGTGGACGTTGTTGTTTTCGGTCCCGATGGCAGAACACTCGCAAGCGGGAGCCAAGACAATACCGTCCGTTTATGGGATGCTGTTACCGGTGAACACATAAAGACACTCAGAGGACACTATTCCTATCTGATAAGCCTCGCATTCAGCCCTGATGGGAGCATCTTGGCGAGTGGTAGTGAGGACGATAGTATCCGTTTATGGAATGTTTCCACAGGTCAATACATGGGCGGATTATGGGATCATGAGGCAGGTGTTGAGACGCTTGCATTCAGCCCTGACGGCACCATGCTCGCCAGTGGTAGCCGAGATGATACGATTATTCTGTGGGATGTCGAAACGCGGGATGCACTCCACACCATCACCGAACACGAGGATGACGTTTGGGCAGTCGCCTTCAGTCCTGATGGCACGAGGCTCGCCAGTGGTGGCGGCGACACGGTTTCTCTATGGGATGTTGCTACCGCTGAACCTCTACAGACATTCCGTAGACCGGTTGACGCAGAAGCAATCGTCGGAACGCCGGAAGAATTGACGGGTGAAGTACCTACGGATCTTCCTGCGAATGCAACGAGTATCGTTTTCAGCCCTGATGGCAAGGTACTTGTCAGTGGGAGTTACGACGCAACGATCCGTTTGTGGGATATTTCCACCGGCGAGCAGCTTGAGGCACTTGATGGACATACCTATTCTATCACAAGCGTTGCTGTCAGTCCTGATGGCAGCACGATCGCAAGCGGCAGTTTTGATGGCACTGTTCTTTTATGGGCATTTCCTGACCTGATGGTTGCCACTGAAGTCCTTGCGGACATCAACGGCGACGGTGTTGTCAATATCCAAGATATAGTGTTAATTGCTGCGAACTTCGGAGCGTCTGGTGAGAGTGATGCTGATTTGAATGGCGACGGTGAGGTCAACATCCAGGATCTCATTATAGTTGCGAACGCATTCGGGAACGCTGCCGGCGCGCCTTTAGTCCATTCGCTGTCAGCGGTACAGGTAGAACAGTGGTTAAGTCTCGCAAAGCGAGAAGTCTCAGAAAGTATTCCAACCGCCGGACAGGATCGGTTTTCATACCAACGCGGCATTCAGGTGTTGGAACAGATTTTGGAAACGTTAACACCGCAAACGACGGCACTCCTTGCCAATTACCCGAATCCGTTCAATCCGGAAACATGGATCCCGTATCAGTTAGCAGCACCAGCAGAGGTCGCTTTGACGATCTACGCAGCGAACGGGTCAGTCGTCCGAACTTTGGCACTCGGACATCAACCTGCCGGGATGTATCAAAACCGTTCCCGTGCAGCGTATTGGGACGGCAGAAACGATCTCGGTGAGTCTGTCGCGAGCGGTATCTATTTCTACACACTCACCGCTGGCGATTTCTCCGCTACCCGCAAGATGCTAATTCGCAAGTAGCACTTGTCAAAGATACCACAGAGATTGGAAGGGTGAAAGATAACACCCTTCCATCTAAAAGGAAAGTTGATCCATGAAATCAACGCTATATTCTATAATAACCCTACTCATTTTTCTCACACTCACGTTTGTTTCAAATGGTTTCGCACAAAAAACCTCACCCGAGTATGTAGTGCGGCAGGTCTACTTTCACCCGAGTGACCGTCAACCGCCTCAAGACAGAGACGCAACATTAGACGCACTGGTAAATAATGTCCAGCAATTTTATGCCAACGAGATGGAACGCCACGGGTTCGGTAGAAAAACTTTTAGACTTGAAACCGATGCCCTTGGAAAAACAGTAAGACACTATATCAAAGGGAAGTTTACCAGTGATCACTACGGTACAAATATAATTAACAAAGCCGCTAACGAAATTAATGAACAACTTGACCAATCAAAAGGGCACCTCTTATATCTTATTTGGTATGATCAAGAAGATACACTTCTGGCTTCAAGTCAAGTCGGTGGTAATGCCGGTGGTTTTTCGTTTGGTGGAACCGCAAACATTTTACTCTTAAGCTTTGAGCAGGCACCAAAGATTCTCTATCGCAGAGCCTTTAATACCATTGCCCATGAACTTGGGCACGCCTTTGGATTACCCCACGACTTCCGTGATGATCGCTATATGATGTCTTACGGACCTGAGGAACTCAAGGACCAATTGTCGTACTGCGCTGCCGAATGGCTGGATGCCCATCGCTACTTTAACACGACCCATAACGCCTTTGATAAAGTACCAACGATCCAGATGCTTCCACCCTCCTTCGTATCTCCACCTAACACTGTTCGGTTCCAGTTTAAGATAACTCATTCCGAAGGACTCCACCAAGCGCAGCTACTCACGAATTCATTTTCTTGGCCAGGAAATCCGGTTTTTGACTCGACTACATTGCTTGATTGTAAATCCCTAAAGGCAAACGACACTACAATTGAATTCGTCACAACCGAATTGGCACTCGCAAGTGAATATGTTGTCCTTCGCGTGATTGATGAGCATGGTAACTTCACAAGTCGAAGATTTCCCCTCGATGTTAACTCCTTGTTCCCGGACTCCGAACCTGTATTAATACCCGATGCGAATTTAGCAGCGTTAATCAGGAAAACGCTCAGTTTGCGATCTACAAGCCCCATCACGAAACTCGACATGTTGGGCTTGGGAGAATTACACTTCTATGAAGATGACCGCAACCATTTCGGTCTTCCCCCACCTCCCGGAAAGGAGATAACCGAGCTTACCGGACTCCAACACGCAACCAATCTGGAAAACTTGCGGCTCAATGATCACCAGATTGTTGACCTCACACCGCTCGCGGAATTAACACAATTGAAAAGGCTAGCGATTGAAAGAAACAGAATTAACGATATCAGCCCTCTTGCAGGATTAACGCAATTAAGATCATTGGGGCTCAGTGGCAATCAGATTAGCGATGTTGGTCCTCTTGAAAGATTGACCCGATTGAGTGAATTAGTACTCAATGACAATCAAATTGAGGACCTTACGCCACTCAAAGAATTGAAAAATCTACGAATATTGGATATCTATGGCAATCAAGTTACCGATAGAACACTAACGTTGCTGACAGAATTCCCGAAACTGGTGTCCTTAGGTCTTAGGATAAATCAAATTCGCGACATCTCACCTATTGCAAAATTGACAAACCTTATCTCCTTGGCTCTTGAGGGTAATCAAATTTCGGATATTACGTCCCTTGCAGGATTGACAAATTTGACCCATTTATGGCTTGATGCCAATCAAATTTCAGACATTACACCCCTTGCAGAATTAACAAATTTACAAGTGTTAGCACTCAATGATAATCAAATTACAGATATTACACCTCTCACAAAATTGACGAATTTACGTCTATTAAATCTTAATGACAATCGGGTTAGTAATGCCAGTTCGCTCGTAGGTTTGGTCAATCTTGAGTTTTTAGGTCTCACAGAAAATCCGATTAAAAACCGGAAACCGCTCCTTGCACTATTGCGAAAGAATCCAGATGTTGAGATATGGCTCAAGCCAGGGGACACGCCGCTGCCAGTAACCTTATCCCATTTCCGCGCAGAATTGACCGATACGGGTGCCATCCTCAAATGGACAACCGAATCAGAAATAGACAACGCAGGGTTCTATATCTACCGCAGTGAAACACGAACTGGCGAATTCAAAGTCGTCAATCCGACTATGGTTCAAGGCGCAGGCACAACAAGCGAACGCCACACTTACACGTGGACAGATACCACCGCGAAACCGAATACCGTCTACTACTATCAAATAGAGGATATTTCACACGCGGGCGTTCGGAAGCAATTGGCAACCGTTCGTATGAGAGGACTTGTGTCCGCAAGTGGGAAACTTACTACAAGGTGGGCTGATTTGAAAACGCAGAACTAATTTTCCGTAATTCTTCCATGTTCCTAAAGGGCATCCATTCATGTGTAACAGCGAAAGGCGCGGCGTTAAGAAAACTGGTTGATGAAGCCGTGAAAGCGAAAATATAGTCGGATGGAGATTACTTTTCCTAAAGGAGTGTTTGTTCAAAAACTGTATCCCCACCCACCTCAATCCGTACTGGTGCTAAATACGGACGAATGGCTTCCGTATCTATATCTACACCGAGTCCGGGAAGTTCTTTCACGCGAACCATCCCATCTGATTCGACTGGAAACGGCTCCGTTACCAAACATTGGGACAATTCTGATCCCGCTGCCGGGTATTCCAACAAATCGAAATCTCGGTTTGTTGCAAAGACGTGAAGCGAAGATGCAAGGCTCAGGTGGCTCTTAAATGTGTGGTTCACATACTGAATACCGTGTTGCTCCGCCAACTGACGCACCTGAAAAGAGGGCATAATCCCACCGATGCGTCCAGCGTCAATCTGCACAAATGCAACACCGCCATGAACAATGATATCTTCCGCCATTCGGTAGGTATTTGACCCTTCGCCAGCGGCAATCGGGACGCTCGGGTCCTTTTGTGTAAGTGCACCGTAAGCCTCAATCGCATCAGGAGCAAGTGGTTCTTCTAACCATGTCGGCGAAAATTGCGCGAACGCCTCGGCGCGTTGATAGGCTGTTTCGTAGTCAACACCCCAGACAACACCGGCATCAATCATGATTTGGGCATCTGTTCCCATCCCTTCGCGCGCTGCTCGTACAAGTGCGATGTCGTTTGCCGCATCGAATTTGCCCATCGGCCCCCAACCGAACTTCGCAGCACGATACCCCTGTTCACGCAAACCTGATGCAATATGATAGGTTGCTTCTGGTGTATCGCCGAAGAGGACAGACGCATAGGGGAGTTTGGGATGCGCTACATCAGATGTCCCTGATAGCTCAGCGAGGAGACAATAAACCGGTTTATCTAACTTCTTCCCAATAATATCCCATAAAGCAATTTCTGCACCGCTATAGGCGTGCTGTATCTGTTGGATGTCCAACCCGTTCCGCAGTACCTTTTCGCTAAGTCGAAGCACATCGTCGGGACTATCAAGCGTCTCACCGATGAGAGAAGTACGAATATCGATTATATTGCCATGCGACATCGGACAACAATAGACTGCCATGCTGACCAACGGCGAAGCATCGCATTCACCCCAGCCTTCCAATCCGGTATCTGTACGAACTCGGACCAGAAGCGTGTCTTGCGTTCCATCCGCTGCGGTTGTGATGTTGGGCATCCGTAGATAGAATGGATCAACTGCCTTAATTTTCATTATCTTCAGGTGTTGTATCTTCTGATGGCTCGTCGCTTTCTCTTGAAATAAGTGGGGAGATGGCGTTGTCGATCTGTCTTACGCGTCGCATTGATATAGAGCGCGCCACTGAAATAAGGAACCATCCAAACAACCCGGCTCCCGCACCGATACATATAGCCGTTGCCGCGCCCCTTGGTGTCGCAATACGATCCAGCGACTCTTGACTGAATTCGCATGACAGGTTTTTAATATGTTTGACAGCGACTGTCCGTTTCTCGCCATCTTGGATATACTCGATAGTTGGTGCGTCGTCACCGTCTGTTGTAATATCGGCACTTCCTGATGGCGTGTCAATCTCAATCATATTTTTCCCGGAGTCGCCTATCCAACGTGCTTTTAGACCCGTTATACCTTCTTCATCCCGAATCGGTTCTACCCGCGTCCGGTAGAGAAAACTTCCCAAAAGGTTGATGGCAATGTCTTTAGATTTCACTAAAGCGTTTCCCAACTTTTCTGAATTCACGTTTTTCTCCAATCGTTTTGATATCCGCGACGGGCCCGAAGCATGCGCGGGTATCCGTTAAAATTAAATGCCCTAATTTCCGATTTATAGTAAAATCAAAAAATAAATCAACACTTTAGAAAATAACAAACCTACCCCCAATGCAGGGTGGGTTTGGAACCCAGCCTTCTATGGATGTCTCGTTAATTGTAGATTTTACTATAAACAAACTCTTTTCATGAATTATAGCGGAAACCTATCTGAATGTCAAGACCTCTCGATCGAGACACGAAAGGCATGCAGTTTTCCGTAAATGGGTAACTGATAACTATCCTTCATAAAAACCCTTGACGAATCTCAAACTTTGTGCAAGAATATATACAAGTTTGTGACTGGAAACGGGTATCTATGAAATGCGATACGATGCGAATATGGACGCATGCCTTGAAACCCACGTTCAGCACCTAAATTAAGTCCGTTGTATACATCTTCAGGGCAAAGAGGAGTTTCACATGCAAACCGATTCGCAAACCCCTTATGAACGACAGATTCCGCTTTTTCCGTTACAAGCAGTCCTGTTCCCTGGTGGATTTCTACCACTCTATATCTTTGAACCTCGTTACCGCACCATGATTAAGTTCTGCTTGGATCATGAGTCTGAGTTCGGGGTTGTACTCACCAAAGAGGGCGGAGAGGTAGGAGAGACCGCCACGCCTTATAAAATCGGCACAGCTGCCCGTATTCTTCACGTTGAACATTTGGACGACGGCTGCATGAATATCATCACTGCGGGTGAGTATCGGTTTCAAATCCTCGAAACTCAGGAGCATCTCTCCTATCTTACAGGTCGGATACGAATGTTAGATGATCCGGGTGCAGAAATCGAAGCGGTATCAGAATCGCTTACAGCACAAACTGAAGAGTTATATCAGGTGTATGAGGCGTTATCCAGTCGATTAATTTTTGCATGGCATACGCCTGAAGAACAACCGGATGATCCGAGAGAACTTGCTTACCAAGTTGGTATACGTCTACGAATTTCGCTTAAAGAGAAACAAGCTTTGTTGGAAACAATTCCATTGGAGCAACTCCTCACACGCGAAGCCGAAATTCTAACGGATGAGAATCGACGAATCGCCTTTCAATTAGCAGCGCGAAACAACTGAAATTGTTGCGTAGGTATCAGATGAAATTGATAAATGCTACTTATTGATACGTTTACTTCTAATTACAAAATTCTATCTGAGACACGATAATATAATGGCACTAAAGGCTCCCGTTCACCAATTCACCGAAACCCAGTCAATCCAAATTACGCGCCAGGATTTCTTCTATATCAGCAATATCCTGTCGGTTTCGCGTCTCCTCATGGTACCTTTTATCTTTTACTTGATTTACAAGGAGCATTGGAGGCCCGCAATCGTTTGTGGTGCTATAGCGGTTACGACTGATCTGTTAGATGGCTTCTTTGCCCGACGTTTAGAACAGCATAGCGAACTCGGTTATATATTGGACCCAGTCGCTGACAAACTCGCAATCTCCGCTGGGATTTTTGCCCTCGTTCTATCGAAATCTACATTTCCGCTCTGGGCGTTTTTTGTGATTATCACCCGAGATGTTCTAATTGTTCTCGGCAACGGTGTTTTAGCCTATAAGGCGAAAATGATTACCCGTTCTAATTTATGGGGCAAATGCACCAGTTTCTCTTTGTCAGTCGCTGTGATGTTTTATCTCCTACGACCGATAATGCCGAACTTATACAACAATATCGAATTTTATAGCTTGTGCTTGGCACTGGTGTTTGTCGGTATTTCAACGGTAAGTTATGCGCGCCACATGTTCCGTGTATTGGAAGAAGCCAGAGTTATAGATAGTAGTTGATAGAAGCCTAAAAGTGGAAGAATATAGGACATCGTTTCCAAACCAATAGTTAGGGAGAGAACCGCCGCATGGCTTACAAAGAACTCGCAACCAGAAAGCCGTTTATCGTTAACAAAAACTTGGGCAGTGCCGTTGAGGTTGAACCTGAAGAACTGACGACAACCAACGCTGATGGAGTTCCTGTAGTCGTTCCAACACAAAAACAGAAATACGATTTTGATCGAAACGGCTGGCTACTGATTCCAAGCGTCTTGTCGGACGCTGACATTGCGGAGATGCGCGAATTCTGTCAACGCCTCCACGAAACACCAGAGCACGTTCCCGAACCCGAACGGTGTGCCCTCGGTGGTCCGCTCCAGAAACTTGCTGACCATCCAGTTGTCATCGGGTTCTTGAACGAGTTCTTAGCCTACCCACCCGCTGCAAGCGAAGACTGCTACGGATTTCGACTCGAAGAGACCACCTTATCTTTCGGAGACACGGCACCCGAATCTCAAACCCAATCTATCCTACACAAAGGAAACGGTTTATTTCGTTTACCGGGAGATTCCCATCTCTACCGGTGTGTTCCAGGACGTGGCTGGAGCGGATTAACGCGCGTTATATGGGAACTCACTGAAGTTACCTCTGAAACAAACAGTATTCGCTTCATTACCGGAAGCCACAAAGCTGCATACCCCATACCAGCGGAAGTGCAGTCCCCAAATGCATCACTCTGGGAGACTTATGAATGCCCGCCCGGCTCCGTCTTTCTGCTCACAGAATCTATGACGCAGACACAGGTGCAAACTATAAATCCTGAGCAGATTCGCATTTCAAATGTGTACAATACCGTCGCGAGTCGTTGGTCGAATTGGCTGCCGCATCCACAGTTGCTTGAGGCGATGCCTCCGAAACGACAAACGCTTTTTCGAGAGGTTTATGCAGGCGGTAATGTTATCAATGGCGATTTTGGACAGCGCACATCCGCCTATCCTACGGAAGTTTAACCACCTAAGCCATGAGACTTTTGATGTATGTGCCTTTGGTCCGTTCCGCGTTTCATAACAAGCGGTTTTCTGGTGAAGTATAAATGTTAAACCAAAATTGTAGCCCGTAAGCGTAGCGGAGGGCGGATATGCGGCAAGGAACGTTAATATCTATGCTGACCTGACCGAACCGCAAGGAAAAATTAAAAAATGGAAAAACAGACGAACAGAGATCAGCAACCTTGGCTTGGGGCATTGTTGCCGCCCGATGTATGCGAATTTCCTACCGAAAATGCTGACGGTTTGCCGATTCCAGTGTTAACCCCAGAACAGCGGTACGCTTTTGATACCCACGGTTGGTTTCTGGTGCCAGAAGTCTTTACTGGATCGGAACTCAAAGAGATGCGCGATTTCGGATACCGCCTACACCACGATCCTGAATCCATCCCGGAACACGAACGGAGTCCTGTCGGAGGTCCCCTTCAGAAACTAATTGATCATCCACTTGTTGTCTCACTGCTCAATGAATTCACCGCACATCCGGCTGTAACGAGTCCGGAATACTACGGCTTTTCTGTCGAGAGCACAAGCCTGTTCTACCGTGCCCCAGGTATGGGAAACTTCGGTCCGCATAACGGCAACGGACTTCTCCGCTTTCCTGGCGATGTCCACTATTACAACGCTTTCCCCGGCAAAGGCTACAGTCCACACACCCGTATTGTGTGGGAACTCAACGAAGTGAAAAAAGGACAAGGCGGCACACTCTTAGTAACCGGCAGCCATAAATCGGTCTACACAGCACCGCCTGATATCCAAGATCCTAAGTCTGATATTTGGACGACTTATGGATGTCCAGGAGGTTCGTTGCTTTTCTTCACAGAGGCACTCACCCACAGCGCGAATCCGTGGACAAATACTGAAAACGACAGAATCGCTGTTTTCAATTTATATAGCCCTATTGACAGCGGGTTCGCTAAAGTTTACAAACCGCATCCGAAACTCCTTGCTGAAATGCCACCGCTCCGCCAAACACTGTTCCGGGACCGACACGTCGTGGACAACCTAAAACCATTTTGAAACGTGCTTTCTAACAAAAATTGCTGAAAGGGGCAACTATGTCCACAAAACAACCAAATGTTCTCTGGATTTATGGTGAAGATCTCTCGCCGGATCTCGGCTGTTACGGCACACCTGCTGTGAAAACACCGAACATTGACCGACTCGCATCGGCGGGTACTCGCTTTACCAACGCGTTCGTCACATGTCCCGTCTGCTCACCGAGCCGTTCCGCGCTTATCACAGGGACTTACCAAACGCATTTTGATGCACATAACCATCGCAGTAACCGTGATAAACCGCTGCGATCGGATATGAAACTCATCACCGACTGTTTCCGCGAAGCGGGTTATTTTACCTGCAACAGTCCGGGACCGCCCTACAACCGACCCGGAAAAACTGATTTTAACTTCCAGCGTGAGCAGCCTTTTGACGGGATTGATTGGAGTGAGTGTCCTGAGGGACAACCTTTTTACGCGCAAATCAACATTCCAGACACGCATCGCGTCTTTAAACCGGATCCAGCACGTCCCATCCCACCCGAAAACGTCGAATTACCGCCTTACTACCCGGATCATCCACTCGTCCGAAGAGATTGGGCACTCTATCTCGAAAGCATTCAGATTTTGGATAGGAAGGTCGGGCATATTCTCCTGCGACTTGATGATGAAGGACTCGCGGACAATACCATTATCTTTTTCATGAGCGACCACGGACGCGCACATATCCGTTGCAAGCAATTCCTCTATGACGGCGGCATCCATATTCCGCTGATCGTCCGATGGCCCAGGCAGGTTGATGCGGGTGCTGTCAGTGACGAACTGATCAGTGGTGTCGATTTCGCACCGACAACGCTTTCGCTCACGGGTGTTGAAATTCCCGATTTTATGCAAGGACAAATCTTCCTCGGTGAGGACGCAGCATCGCGCGATGCCATTTTCGCTGCGAGAGACAGGTGCGATGGAACAGATGACAGAATTCGGTGTATCCGAACACATCGCCATAAATTGATCCGCAATTATCATCCAGAACGTCCGTATATGCAATTCAACGGCTACAAAAAACAGCAGTATCCGCTTTGGAGTTTGATGCCTTTGTTAGCAGCAAATAACGAATTATCGCCTGCACAACAGCATTTCATGAAACAGACGCGTCCAGCTGAAGAATTGTATGATCTGGAAGCAGATCCCTCTGAAACTAACAACCTTGCTGCTGACCCGCGTTATGACGCTGTGCGAAACGAACTTACTGCACAACTCGACGCGTGGATAACCGAAACTGGAGATATGGGCGAAATCCCTGAATCCTCAGAAGTTACAACGTATTGGGATGAAAACATGGCGGAAAGTTTCAAGCAGGGAATGGAGAGGCGTGGTCTCTCACACGATATAAGCGATGTGGATTACGTCGCATGGTGGGAAAACCACCTGTTAATGTAAGGATATATGAGATGGAGGTTTCCGATGAATGATACGCTTTATGGACACGGCGATGGATTTCTTACACAGGATGGACAACGGCTCTTTCCAATTGGGTTTTATGAACACCCCGCTGAGGATGACGCGCTCAGAGATATGGCAGAATCGGGTGTTAACCTTGTTCTATGTGGTAGCATAGAGGCACTTGACCGCGCGCAGGCGCACGGGATGATGGGATGGGTGCCGTTGGGACTTCAGTCGGGTGCGACGCCAGAATTTCAGGAACGCATCCGAACCCTCGCCGAACACCCCGCACTGGCCGTGTGGGAAGGCCCTGATGAGGTGGTATGGGGGTTTACCGCCTATAGCGGTCTCTGGAAGCAAGACCAGATGGCGGTGTTCCCGAATAAAGGCGAATGGTGGATGCAGACCCCACTCGCTATCGAATACTCTGAAGGTCGTGCTGCAGAGATTATGCCCAAGATGCGGGAGGCGATTGAATTCATCCGTAGTGTTGATCCGTACAATCGGCAGATTTGGATAAACGAGGCACGCGACAGTGATCTGAAATTTGTCCGACAGTATATTGACTATGTGGACATCACTGGATGCGATGATTATCCGATTCGAGCGGAGGGTCGCCCGGCTATACGGGTCGCTGACGCAACAGACAGATGGCGACAGGTTGGCAAAGGTAGACCTGTGTGGATGGTGCTCCAAGGATTTACATGGAGCGATTTGGGTGATGGCGACACCGACATCACAGCATTTCCGACCTTTGCGGAGTCGCGTCTAATGGCGTATTCTTGCATCACACACGGTGCCAGAGGTATCTTATATTGGGGCTCCAGTTATATGAAGGCTGACGGAAAGGAGGCGTTTCGGAAATCACTTTACGCTTTGACGAGCGAACTTTCTGCGCTTCAGCCTTTCCTCACAGCACCCGTCGAACGGCATGTCACAGTGAACCTAATTGATGATGGACGCATTGATATACCCGCACCTACTTCAATCCGCGGCGTAAGTCTTACGGCTCGTAGAATCGGACGCGAATGGCTGATTGCCCTCGTCAACGAAGATGAACATGCTCACATGGGGATAGAAGTTACTGGATTGGATGCCCTCAACGGCACTCAATTTGTGGAACTCTACGGTGAAGAGCAAACCGTCGTATCTGAAGGTTCGTTCTCGACAAGGATACGTCCGTTCGAGGTCAAACTCTTCGCAACGCACCGAAAGTGGGAGACAGTGCAGCGGGAGGGCAGAGAATTTGTTGCGTAATCGGAATGAGCGGTTCGGATTTGATGCCCCAAAACATAAGCCGATTGAGGCATCGATCCAATGGGCGGCAGAAAACGGATTCAAATATATTGATTTCCAAGCCGATGTCCCGCCGAATAACATCGCTGCGTTTGATGCAGCACGCGTCCGCACGGTACGGAACCTCTGTGAAACACACCAGATTGCTATAGGTATCCATCCCTCTTCCGCCATCAACAATGCCGAGTACGTACCGATCATGTCTGATGCCGTTGACAATTATCTCTATGCGAATTTGGAACTCGCCCAGCGACTCGGTTGCGGTTGGCTTATCGGACACGGTGGCTATCATTTCGGCGATGTTACACAGCGTCGAGATGCTGCTATTAAGCGCATTCAACGATTGGTGGACAGAGCAGAACAAGCAGAGATTGTCATTTTCTTTGAGAACCACAACCGAGAACCGGAGCACGCCGAAATCCACTACATCCCGCATAATGTTGCTGAGACGCACTGGTTTTTCGATGCTATTCAGTCCCCTTATTTCAAGTGGGCGTTCAATGTCGCGCATGGACATCTTGTGCCAGAAGGATGGCAAGGTTTCTTAGACGCATTTGGTGTGGAGAACATCGGTCAGGTCCGCCTCAATGACAACACGGGTGAGTATGAAATCCATCTCGTTCCCGGTGAAGGCACGATTGATTTTGCGGATATGTTTAGGCAATTGAATAGGCGTGGCTATGAGGGTTGGTTCAGTTTCGGCTTTGGCGGTGATGAGGATAAAGTGCGGATACGGAATCAGTTTGCCACGTACCTATAGAAGCGATCTCTAAACAGCAACTACTGTTCTATCAACCTTACCAAGCAATAGTCTGGCACAGTGTTATTTTTCTGGTAACTTCAGATGTGTCCGTCCCGCTTGACGGACTTCATTACAGATACGCAGCGCATATTCTGTGTCATCCGCTGTTGCCGAATCTCCAGGATAGCGAATCTTTACCGCATGTTTTGAAAGCTTCGAGAGGGCAGGTGTCCAAGTGTGCCAAGTCGGCATGATAGGAACAATCAGATCCAACAACTCCTTTAAATCATGTGTTCTTGGGATTGGGATGTTTGCTTCTTGAAGTGATGCCTTAAGGTACTTTTCGATACATTGCTGTAGGTGAAAACAGACAGCTTCATGATTTGGTGTAGGTGCTTGTTGAAGCCACTCTGCCGCCTCGTAATCACTTTCAGCCTTTTCTATCCACTCTGTTGTCAACGGATTCATAGTCCCTTTCTCATTTTTCGGTGGCGTAACGGCATAATCAATCGCTTCATAAAGGACTATCCCTTTTTCTGAAATTTCACGCAGAAACCAGTCGTTATGAGAGAGTCGATAAGCAATTTCTTCTGGTGAACGCACTAATAGGTCGAGTCTGAAGCGTTCAGGGATACGTCCCTGAATCTCTGCCGCCCGGCGGCGCGTTTCAGATTTTGGCACCTCCATTACCACTAATAAGTCAACATCCGAATATGCGGTAGGCGTACCATAAGCGTAAGAGCCAAAGAGAACAACTTGTAACGGGGCAAATTCTCGTACGATGTCATCACATGTAGCTTGGATGTCCTGTCGCGTAACCATATTCATTTCCTATACTGAAATACGAATTTGCTTGCATCTTATAGTTTCAATTATACCGTATCTCCGGCACACACACAAGGAAATTTGGAAGTGTAAACCCTGTCACCTTGTGAACTAACGATAAAATGAATAAACCGAGACACCCCAAATCAGTCGGACCAGTACCCATGCACCACCCACAATGAATTGCCCAAGAATGAGCCCTAAAAAGAGTGGCAATACCCGATGATACAGGCGGATCCCCCCGAACCGCAAGATGAGATTTTTGATTGCCCAACTGATGAGTACAGAAAACCAGAGCCAACCGAATGTCCACATGCTGCTCGCTACGGCATAGCCGGTTGGGTGAAACGGGAACATCGGAAAACGGGTGCGTAACCACCACAGCACCCCTGTGAATAGAAATCCGACACCCATAAATGTTACCGCGGGAATGTTCATTTCCGTCGGATAGTAGAGCCACGAGCGGAGTCTGTTATAACCGCCATTGCCCAACCCAGGATTCGCACCAATATTGTAGGAAACCACCAGATACGCCCAAAATGAAGCGAGAATACCAAAAAAAACACCGCACATCAGGGCAATTACCATCCGCCTCGGACGCATATCTGCGACTTCTACAAGTTTAAAGGCTTCCAATGTGTGCGGCATCGGATGCGCGCGATACCCACGATTGAACGCGTAATAGAGCGACATCATCGTTAAACTCTGCGGTGGAATCATGCGTGAACCGAGCGAATCAATAATAAACTGCCGCGGATTCGCTACAAACATCTCGTGTGTTGGCGGTCCAACCTCAGCCCGGACCCGTGTAATGCCTAACGCGAGGAGATAATAGATAGCGAAATACAACGCTATCATCCAAACCGCCATTCCGCCGCGGTGAGAAAAAATAAAAAGGAAAAGGACACCGCCTATTAACCCTGCCAGGGGCCACCGATAATCCGTTGAATCCTGCATTTCGGGTGGAAGATTCGCCCTCTTCTTTCCAAGTAGATTTGTGAACATCGCGTAAAAATGTTTGCGTCCGCCGTAAAGACCAAAGCAGGCGATCGCCAGATACGCACCTACGCCTTGCGGTCCATCGTACGGAAAACCGGGTAAAACCTGTAACCCCATCGCACTGCCCAACACGCGTTCGCCTTTCCAGAATAGGTAAAAGAACCAGAGCGAAAAGGACATCTCCAACGGCATTAAAAAGGCGAGTCCTACGCCGAAAGAGAGGATATAGATAGGTGTCCAACCTATTGCGTTCCACGGCTTTTCGGTGAAATAGATACCGAGATCTGCCTTGCGGACCGGTATTTCTGGCAGCGCCGGGAAAAACGCGTGAATCCCATTAATCAGGTCAATGCTCCCCGCAATAGCGAAACCCGCCCACAGCATTTTGTTTTTAAAGAGCCTACCGTCCGAGTGCGTCATCTCTATTGGCAGCCGAACAATCGGATAGGTGAGCCGTTCCCGTTCGATCCATTGCTTTCGGAGCAGTAGATCGATGCATATCATCACCCATATCACCACGGATAAAAAGATCGTCCACCATAAAATCGGTTCCCACCACGCTGCCAGATACCTTGAGTTGTAGAAGGTTGTATCCCCATCGTAGAAATCTTGCAAGACAGTTAAATCATCGAGCGTCATCCAACTGGGGAGAAACCGCCAGAAGAGTTGTTGCCATTCGTTTTCGGGGGTGGCAAACCAAAATCCGTTTGGGATCACAGGCACCACTGTTTGCATCATGTCATGTCCAGCAATTGCCGAAGAGATCGAGAGGATGACATAGATCGTGAGCAGTTCTCCTTGACGGAGCGCGAAACGCGGCAACAGCAGCTTCAAGAAAAAATTGAGACACGTCAGCACTGTCAGCGTTACCACTACGTTATAAATCAGCGACATCGTTGTTGGCAAAGTGCTCCAATAACGCAGGTGATTCGCCATAATGAAATAGGTGTTCGGGGGGATAAGTATAATGCCAAGTAGAATCGCGCGGAAAGTTACGCCCGGATGCCCAGGCTGCGGTGTTTCTTGAGGACTTGAGGGGTATTTTGATGTGTTTGCCATGTTTTTGAAGCCATATTGCGGTAAAACCTAACGATAAAAAGAATAAACCGACACACCCCAGATAAGTCGAATCAGCACCCACGTGCCACCGACGACGAA
>JAGFCB010000109.1 GCA_022394775.1 Candidatus Poribacteria bacterium | reverse complement strand
TCGGTGTCTTGAGTTTACAACTCGCAATGTTGATGAATGTCATGTGGGAGCTTCCCACTCGAAATGTCACGCACATTAAAACTGTTTTTCAATAAAATGATTTATGAACCACCCTCAATTATTTGCACACACGTTAACTCGTAGGGCTGGGTAACCCGGTTTCCCCTACGACGGGGCGAACTGTAAACTTATTTTTGGATTTTACTATAAACACGAACCTTGAATCTTTCAAAAACCTCTTGAGTCCCGTAGGGGACGGCATCTCTGTAGTCCGCGTATGACCTAAAGTTCCAGCCCCGTAGGGGCGGCATGTTTATAGATTCTCTTTGACATTTTCGTATTGGATATGTTACCATAACCAGTGGAATTATTGAGAATGTGCAAATCAATATATCTCAGAACCCAGCAATGACGATTGCGGAGATAACAACATGAACATTACCCAATTCACAATGGAAGAAGTCCGCTGTTTTGGCGACCGCCAGACGCTTGAAATCCGCCCATTGACGTTTTTAGTCGGAGAAAATAGCACAGGCAAAACCAATGAAGCAGTGCAAGGCACGGCGACCTTGCACCACCTCACAATTCACCTTTACGAAGGCATCCACGCCCGCGGCGCAATCCCTTCCACGTGCGTTTTCACATCCACAACCGCCGGTCTTCCTGAATCAAGTGCCTGATCCAACGCACTCGAAAGTTCACTCGGTTGGTTGACGGTGATGCCGAGACATCCCATAGATTCTGCCATCTTCGCGAAATCCGCATCCGGGAACAACCAGAGTTCATCGGAACCCGGTGTCCGTCCGCCATAAACCGATTCAACACCACCCTGCTCCTGATTCAAGGAGTGGTTATTATTCACAACGATAACAGCATTAATCCCGCATTTCATTGCCGTATCCAGTTCCGTCAGATGATACCAGATACCGCCATCACCAGTGAAGCAGAGCACCGGTCTATCGGGTTGCGCGCATTTCGCACCCATCGCTGCGGGGACACCCCACCCCAGTGAACCAGAACACCGTATGAAACTCTGATCCGGATGTTTGAAGTCAAT
Organism: Candidatus Poribacteria bacterium; assembly: GCA_022394775.1. Lineage (GTDB taxonomy): Bacteria > Poribacteria > WGA-4E > WGA-4E > WGA-3G > WGA-3G. The sequence goes on along the minus strand of JAGFCB010000109.1, from coordinate 19,662 downwards.
CATCGTACCGGTCCAGATGCCTGAATGCCCCGTATCGGATACGAGGATCGCATCTGACGGCAGATAATCAGTCAGTTCGTGACAGAGACGCTCTGGTAGCATCGGGAGCCGTTCCGAATTCACTTTTTCGCTGACACTCTCTCGCCAATTCTGCGCTAATTCTTGCACGCGGTTAACCCATTCGGTGCGTTCGGATGTAGCCTCTGCCGCTTCAAGCATCCGACGCAGTGTATTCCGCACATCTCCCTGCATCCCCAACTGAATCGGGTAATTCCGTCCGAGTTCATCCGGATTAATATCGAGTTGTATAATCGGGGTGCCTTGTGGTGGGATTTTATAGCCGTTGGTTACTTGTCCACCGGTATGACTCCCGATAAAGAACACAAGGTCTGCCTCACAGACGGCTTGGTTCGCACACGCCCGCGAGTATGAACCGGGGGTACCTACTGCTAACGGATGGTCGCTCGGGAACATCGCCTTCGCATTCAAGGATGTTGCTACCGGAATCGAAAGTTTCTCAGCAAACGCTACGAGTTCAGCGCGTGCGTCCGAAGCCGTTACACCGCCACCCGCTACAATGATAGGGCGTTTTGCTTCCGTGAGAAGTCTGATGGCTTCCGCTACCTTCTCTGCCTCTGCTTCCGGTCGGAACGGTGGTAATTGTGTAAATGCTTCTTCGATAATTACCTCAAGTTCACCCTCCCGATCAATGACCGATGACCCCGCGATACCTTCAAAATCGAGATGAGCAGGTCCCGGTGTCCCCGTTGTCGCCGAACGAAACGCTTGGCGTAAATAGAAAGGAAGTTGCTCCGGTGTCGCGACGTATGCACTGTATTTCGTAACAGCGGAAAACGGGTTAACGTGGTCTACCTCTTGATAGGCGTGCCGCTGTTGGTTAATCTGGTTTTCCTTACCCGTCAGTGCGAGCACTGGTGAACAGGCGAGATATGCATCTTGTAACCCGGCGGCGAGGTTAACCGCTCCCACCGATTGTGCCATACAGAGACTCGGCGCGCGCTTCACACGCGCGTACGCATCCGCCATATATGCAGCCGCTTTTTCGCCATGCGTCTGCACCCGCTTAATCCCAAGGTTCTCCATCTCCATCAAAGCCCGCGGTCCGATATACGGCATAAAAAAGACGTGCGTAATCCCGTACCCGTGAACAGTTTCAGCGATAAATTTAGCACCCGTCATTTTCGGCATAAGGTTTCTCCTCGTTGTTTCGGCGTAACTTGTATCACGATATGGAATCCATTTTACCAATTTTCGGTGTAACTTACAAGCATCAACTTTTTCTAAAATAAATTTGGTAAGAAATCAGCAAAGATGTTATAATGGCTTTACCGGTTTCGAGAAACTTAAGCACTTAAAAGGCTACACCAAAAATTTTTATAGATGCGGGAACGTCTTCCGTAAGGAGCAACACGCGATGAAAATACTAATCCTTTTCTTAACCTTCACACTAACGCTCACGATGTGTATTCATAACGGATACACGGAACCGATCGTCACAGATGGTCTTGTCAGTTATTGGACGTTTGACAAACAAGACATTGCTGGCGGTACAGTCAAGGATGTCTGGGGTGAAAATGATGGGAAGATTGTCGGGAATCCGAAAGTCGTTGCCGGACAGGTCGGCGAAGCACTTGAATTTGACGGCTCTGACGATTATGTGAACTTGACAAACCTCGGTGATTTTGGGGAAAAGGTCGGCGCATCTACATTTGAGGCATGGGTCAAAACCAGTTTCAAGAAAGACTGGACAACCCTTTTCAAAGTCCTTGACCAAGGTTGCAATATGGCGTGGGCGATAGATGTGAACCGGAGCGCGAAAGCAGGCTTCCCGCTTGCTGAGGATATTGTTCACTACTACGTCCGTCAGAAATCTGCGGCGGGCTGCAACGCCATCGCCGTTGAGATTGAATTTCCATTATCCGATGGCAAATGGCACCACATTGTTTTCGGGATTGTAGACCCAGGTAACTCCGAGGTCAGCCTCTATATGGACGGTGAACCCCAAGAGGTTATTGAGGGAGATGTAAAGAAGCTTGATACTTTTGTTCCGTTTGTGGAACCTGTCTATATAGGCGCGGCGAACAATCGCGGGAACGTCGAGCGGCATTTTCCGGGGGTCATTGATGAAGTCCGCATTTATGACCGACCCCTCACTGCTGACGAAGTGACCCGAAATTTTAAGTCGAAGATCGGACTGTCTGTCCAAGCAGCCGAGAAACTACCTATCGTCTGGGGTAAATTGAAGACAGAATTATAAGTGTCTATTGTGTAGGCAGAACTTTACCGCGCACTCAAAGGAGCAGTTACCATGAAAAAACTCATATTTCTCCTTACATTCACGCTTACGATTACCATGTTTTCCCATAACGGAGGCACGGCACCAGTGACAGATGGACTCGTGAGTTACTGGACATTTGATCAGCGGGACATTATTGACGACACAGCAAGGGATGTTTGGGGCAAAAACGATGGAACAATTGTAGGAGATCCCAAACTTGTTACCGGTCGAGTGAACAGTGCTCTGGAATTTGATGGCTTTGGTGATTATGTAAACCTGACAAACCTCGGTGACTTTGGGAATCAGCTCGGTTCCTTTACATTTGAAGCTTGGGTCAAAACCAGCATTAAGAGAGAACGCTGGACCACACTCTTCAAAGTCCGAGACGCAGAGTGTGCTATGGGGTGGGGAATTGATTTCAATGGATGGAGAGAAGACCCTAACTTCCGGTTGAAATTGGAACGGACGTTTCTTTTTGATAACTCTCTTGAGTTTGGACCAAAATTTGATGAGAACATTAATTTTACTAAGGATGTCATTCGTTTTTATCGGACCAATAACGTGGAGCTTAAAGTGGGACCGCCTGTATGCAAGCATTCAACTGCTGGATTGCGGTTCCCAATTTCGGATGGAGAATGGCATCACCTTGTTTGGGTCAATGGTGCTGATGTAGATGAAAACGGACGCGAGCATCAAGAAAGTGCCATCTATATAGACGGTAAATGGAAAGTGCGCGGGAGAGGCAGCGGGCAACCCGTCATTCGTATTCCCTTCATGGAATCTGTCTATCTTGGGGCAGGGAACAATCGCGGCAAGGCAGAAAGGTTTTTCAACGGTATCATCGACGAAGTCCGTATCTACAACCGACCGCTCACTGAAGACGAAGTGGCCCAGAATTTTGAAATCGGACTATCCGTTGAGGCATCCGAAAAATTGCCGGTCGTTTGGGGTGCTTTGAAGACAGCACAGTAGCGTTACGTTAACAACATTTGTAAAAGGAATTTGAATGCTAACACCAGACGAAAAATGGTTCTTTGATCACCACGGGTTTGTTATCCTCCGCAAAGTCGTGCCACCTGAGGATATCGAACGAATGATTGAACTCGGTAACCGGTGGCACGACATGGCCATCGATGAACTGCCACCACCGCTGACCTCTACATCTCAGACAGGCGAGACTTCACCCACAATCGCCCACTGGATTAATCATATCCAATACGGCGATCCGGTATTCCAACGGCTTGTCCTCAACCGAGAGATTATGCGCGTGATTATTGCGCTGACGCGAGAAACACCGTGCCTCGTTGACTGTGCTTTAACGAAAAACTACACAACCTCTGATGACATCCATTTCCATGCCGCGGGTCAAGATTACAGTGTTGACGAATTGGGACCCCGAGCGGGATTTCTTAATGCCGGGACTTCGTTAGTGGATGTGCCAGAAGGGACGGGTTTCGTCTGTCTCCCCGGCAGCCATAAACGCAACTTCAATCCACCCGATGATCTCTCAATTTACGACGGACCGCCGACTGTTATTAACGTCCCTGTCAACGCAGGCGACTGTGTTATCTTTACAGAGGCACTCTACCACGGCGGAAGACGCTGGACGGAAGACTATCCCCGCTTTACAATTTTTAACCGTTATATTGATAAAGGATCACATAGTGCGCTTCCCATCGAAACACATAAACATCTAATTTTACCTGAAGTCTACGAATTAGAACAGCCTGCGGTTCAGGGAGAACGAAAACAGGTCGTAGAACGGATCCTGAGTGAATTAGACCCACGTTGAGGTGTCACGATGCAGTATCCACTCGGTAAACCCGGACAAGTCGCAACCTACCAATATGGAAGTTCAGGCGAACTTGCCAATGCCGTTGTGGAAACGTTTAGGGTGACAATCGGTGCGGTTGCAGAAATCGCAGGCGTAGCGTATCAATGGATGTGTCTCCGAGCAACGAAAGCAACCGGCGAACAATTCGCTGTCTGGTTGCTCACCGAAAGACTGCCGTCCGAGGCTATTGACATAGCACGTGCGGTCACATCCCGTTATATCCTGCAGATCGGAGATGGCGTTCCCTTAGAGTTTCGCGATAAATTCACTGGGAACCCTGTCTTGCCTGCACTTGGCGCGTGGCAATATCTTTTCCCTAAACCCGCAGGTGAAGCGACACAAAACGATCTCTTCCCAGAAACAACAAAATACCTTGGACATACCTATCGCCGCACGCATATCGCCGATTCAGATGTATCTGCTGAACCCTCTGATACACATCTCCTCGCGCTCCGTTCGGATGCCCTGATCGGACCGCCCAGCAACACACGGCAGGAAGACGAAACGCGTCGCTATGATGGATCTGACTATGAGCTTATCTGTCTCGCAGCAGCCGATTACGACGAAATGATTGCGGCGGGTATCAACTGTGTCCGCGTTGATGCGGAACAGGTCGAATGGGTTAAAAATCGCAACATTTTTTATTGGGGAATCAACGCAGCTGCACTCGGCTACCCTGAGTGTCTATACCGAAGCAACTACCTCGGTCCCACCATTTTTATGGACGAACCCGCTGTCTGCACACGCGACCATGTCCTACGCCCTAAATTGGCAGAAGATCCCGCATTTCGGAAAGCGTTGACACCGCAGATCGCCTATGAAGCCTTCCAAAACTATTTCCATACCGCTAAGTACGACGGGCCTCCCGCTCGATTATGCAACGCTTTAGAAGCACACCCAGATATAGATTTAGGTGATATGAAGTTTCTTCAACAGAATCTATATACATGGGAGACCATAATCAGTTCAGCCGTATACCAGTTGTCAGAAGGCGATACCAAAACGCCTGCTGCAATCGTTTTTGAGCCACCCGGTCGTGTCGGGACAATGCGAACACTGCCTGAAATGAATATGACTTACGGCTGCCAGATCCCGATAGACAACCCGAAAAATTTGGCAACTATCCTTTACGGATTCCTACGCGGTGCTGCCAGGCAAACCGATAAAAATTGGGGTATGAGTATCTACGGACAGGTACACCGCGCCGATGCGTTCTGGCTGCAAACATACGCTTACGACTTAGGGGCGCGACATTTCCACTACTGGGATAACCACCAACTCGCCTGTGTGCCTTACACCGAAGTCCTCGCGCTCTCACGAAATTTAAGTGCCCATGTTGAGAGCCATCCACATAGGAATCTTGACGAACTCCGTACAGCAGCAGAAATCGTCATCCTCCTGCCAGCGGGTTACAATCTCGGACATGTTGAGATGGGTAGAGGCAACCTCTGGGGGGTAGGCGAACTCAACTTAGAGCGGCATAATAGAGAAGGTATCAAATATCGTACCGTGATGCATAACTTTTTCGCAGAAATTGAGAGAGCCATCCGACTCGGTGTCGCCTTTGATCTCTTATGGGACTTGGAAGGTCGCAAGTTGTCCGATTATCGTGAAGTCGTCCGTATCCGAGAGGACGGTAAAGTAGAGGTAACCAAAGCAAACGAGACGGTTTTACACGAAACCGCGAGGACACCTACCCGTCCAACGGGTACCCCACCAACCTTAACTGTTGATGTCTCTATATCGCAAGCCGATGCTGCATTTGAAGTTCATGCTTGTGCGATTGTAACCGAAGGGGCTGCCACCGCTTACTACACGCGGGGTGCTGATAAAAGTGGGGTCTACAATAATGAAATCGTCCTGTGGGAATTGTTCGGTCCAGAGGAAGAAGATTACCGATTTCTGAATAGAGAACAATCCGAAATTCGCATCCATCAAACGGAATCGGGAGCCGAAGTAGACATCAATTTTAGCCTGAAACACCCCGGAAATTACCGCCTCCGAGCCGCAACCGTTGATATGGCAGGCCGCACAGCAGTCGAATGGAAAACCATCACTGTTCCCAGTAAGCGTGCCTAATTCAGACAATTTTTCCCAAATTTTGCATTTTATGCAACCTTTCTGTCGCCGATTCCTATCTTAACGTTTTGGAAAACAACATGTTTTTGGGGGTGGTGTATGAAAAGCGACGATGTGCAATTGATTGAACGGATATTGGCGGGCGATGAATCTGCTTTCAGTGTGCTTGTACAGAAATACCAAAAATCGGTCCACGCTTTCGTGCGCCGAAAAGTTGGTGATTTCCATATTGCTGAAGAGATCACGCAAGATATATTCCTCAGAGTTTACGAAAAACTTGAGACGCTGAAAAACCCGAATACGTTTGAAGGATGGCTTTATGTAATTGCCGCTCGTCAGTGTTATGCTTGGTTTGAAAAGAAGCGGGTTCCGATGGCATCATTAGATGCAATGCCGCCACAGGAATTAGAAGAACTGGCTTATACACAATACCGCGCAAAGCAACGAGATGAATTCGCGAATGAACTGCAGCGCGAAGTCATCAAACGGCTCCTTCAAAAGCTACCGGAGGGTGAACGCACCGTTGTAACGCTTCACTATCTCGATAGTATGACCTGCGAAGACGTTAGCAAGTTTTTGGGCGTATCACCGAACACCGTCAAGAGTCGGCTTCACCGCGCCCGCAAGCGGTTGAGGAAGGAGGAACCCACGATTCGAGAGATTTGGGGTGGTTCCAAAGGAGATTTTATTATGTCTGCTAAATTGGATGACATTCGGGGTAAGCTTGATGCCTATAGAGAACAGATGCGATCTGACCCTTCATCACGGGAAGCTATGCTTATGGAAGTCAACAACGAGATTGAAGATGCACTTAAGGTGGAAATCACACCTGAGTTAGTGCATCTTGTTGTTGATGAAATATACCCGTCTATGGGCAGTCTCGGCATGGAAAAACGGATACCGCTACTCCGTAAGTATATGGATGACGTGTCAGATGATACAGAACGTTACTGGTCGCATAAGTCGTTAGTACAGAGTCTCGCTTTTCTGAGTCGAAACCGAGAAGCCATTCAGGAACAGACGCGTCTTTATCGTTGGGCATGCAAGCACTCAGAAAAATATGTGTTGCGGACTGTTTCCAATCTGAGCACTGCTGGCTGTTGGAAAGCGGAGGGTCGTATTGATGACTGGATTCAACTTTATAATGAGGCATCTGAGCGTTTAGAGACCCCTGAGGTGAGTCAGTACAGTCGTTGCAGTTTTCTGAGATCGGGCGCAGATATCTTAATATGGAACGATAGGGTAGATGCAGCACTTCTTGAAATAGAGAAGTTGGAACGTGCCAATGGAAAACCCGGTTGGCAGAGTTATTTTCTATTCTGGTTGTCTATCAGAGAGAATAAACTTCGCGTGTACAGTAAACAGGAAGATTGGGAGCGTTTCGATCAAGTCTGGGCGGATACAAGGACGTTTATCGAAGGGGAAGTAGAAAAACGGGATGCCCAGTACCCCGTAAATATGTATGAGCTTATTTGTACGGCTCATAATGTCGGTTGTTGTCTGGTATGGGCGCAGAGATATGACGAAGGGAAATGTTTGCTACAACTCTCCATCGATTTGGGAAATTACAACGATTATAATCACTTCATGCTTGCTGTCAGCATCTGGGCATCTGAGAAGGATCGCGAGAAGACTTTACACCATTTGAAGATCGCGCAGGACGCTTATGTGGTTAGAGGCTATAATTATCAGGACAGTTACTACCCGTCTTTCCTTGAGACCCCTGAATTTGGGGATGTAAAGGATGATCCAGAGTTTCTGAGAGTTCTGGGGCAGAAATAAGAGAGTTTCGATATTATAGTGGATCCTAAAAATAAGTAGCTATCTTTGTAGCATAACCTGTTAGGTTGTGCCAGTCTGAATGCCTGTCATAGGCATTCAGACTGTTTGAGTGTGCCCAATTAATTATAGGTTTTACTATAAAAGGAAGACCTCATGTTAACAGTGCTTATCCGCCGAGAACTCCTTGACAACCTGATGACGTTCCGCTTCGCCGCAGCCGTCCTCATTATGTTGCTGCTCGTCGTCGCCAATACTTTTGTGCTTATCAAGGATTATGAGCGACGGTTAGAGGCTTACAACACTGTTCTCAAAACGCAGCATCAGCAATCGCAGGAACTGAAAACCTATTCGGGCGGAAGGTTGAACGTTGCCCGCCCACCAAATCCGTTGAGTCTTTTCAATGTCGGATTAGATAAACGGTTGGGCAACGAGATTTGGATATCTCACAGTTTTGTGCCGACGCTGTGGGATACCGGAACGTATAAATTGACGAATCCGCTTCTCAACCTCTTCACTTCGATCGACATTGTTTTTATCTTTGAGGTCGTTCTGAGTCTAATCGCACTTGTTTTCGCCTACGATGCCATTGCGGGGGAACGCGAGCGCGGCACATTGCGTTTGGTGTTAACGCATCCGGTGCGTCGTGGTCAAATCCTACTGGCGAAATACATTAGTGCGACGCTCTGCTTGCTTGTTCCGTTGCTGATGAGTCTGCTCCTCGCGGTGATTTTGCTGACAACATCCACCGCTATTGCTCTGAGTATTAGTGATTTCCTCCGGATCGGTGGGATTATCTTGAGTTCAATTGTCTATCTGTCGGTCTTCTACCTCATCGGCATGCTAATTTCAACAGTCACCCGCAGAACTGGCACCGCGCTGATGCTGGCTATGTTTATCTGGGGATTTTGGGTGTTAGTGTATCCCAACGCGGTTCTTGCCACGATTGACCCGCCTCAGACTTCTCAAGCACGTATGGTATCCGCTTACGAGGAAATTAAACAGATATGGGAGGAATTCGACAGGGAGCGAAAGCAATTCCTTGCGAATGATGCCTTTCCAGGAGAAGATCCACACTTCGGTATGGTAGGAGCAGATCCGAATTTTGGACAGATATGGGGATCGGGTTACCACTACGAATATTTTCATAGAGATGCATCAACACTTAGGTATGACTACCACGCTGTTTCAAACATTGAGGAGCTCCATGAAGCCTCCAAACCTCAGATACCACACGCACAGGATTATTACCGCTTCCTCGGACCACAGATCATCAACGCCGCAGAACGCGCATGGCTTGTCCGAAAACAGGCACTCGAAACTATCTTCGTTCAACCAGCGATGCTTGATCGCATCCTTTTGAGAGGCTCGCCAGTCGGGATGTACGACGCTGCAACGCAAGCCTGGGCAGGGACAGACTTGCACGGACTCAGGGATTTTTTTGAAGCGGCGCGAAGGCACCGACGGACCTTGATTGACTATTATTACGATAAGAACGCTTTCGGAGCGCAACAATGGTTTTCTGCCGACAAGGGCGCGATAGATTGGGATAGTTTGCCGCAGTTCTCTTTTCAGAGAAGCGATGTTGAAATAAATGCTGCACGTGCCTTTCCAGATATTTGTCTACTGTTGATAATTAACCTCGTCCTATTCATTGGGATATTTTTGGTTTTCCAAAGAAGTGAAGTGTAATGATTTGGCATATTGCGAAACGAGAAATTTACGACAATCTCAATAGCCTCCGGTTTGCGCTGGCAACACTACTGTTTCTCGGCTTGATGCTGATCAATGCCGTTGTGCATATCGGGGAACACCCTCTGCGGATACAAAAATATCACGATGCCGTCACAGAATCGTTGGATCGCTTAAAATCTCGAACAAATTTGTATCACATCGCGCAAGAGGGGCCCGGATACCTTTACAAAAAGCCGTCCGCTCTCCATTTCTGCGCAGATGGCGGTGAGGACTTCTTGTTAAATCGGGTCAACGGCGGATTTTACGCCTGGGCCACTGATGGCTTAGCAGGTTTCTGGCAGTTAGATTATATGCCTGCGACGCTCAATTCAAAAAATATTCGTCCGGACACTATCAAAATAGATTGGGGGTTTGTGATCGGGTACGTCTTGAGTCTCATCGCGATTCTATTCACTTTTGATTCGATTTCTGGTGAACGCGAGCGTGGGACACTGCGTTTGACGTTGGCAAACTCGGTACCGCGCCATACCGTGTTGATTGGTAAATTTTTAGGTGCATTGGTAAGTATTAGCGTCCCGTTTACGCTCGCTGTGTTAATGAATCTGTTGGTAATTTCCACGTCCAACGATGTGAAACTTGGTCCCGATGCATGGAGCCGTTTGGGTATTATTTTCTTTCTTTCGATGCTGTACCTGTGTCTGTTTATTGCGTTAGGTTTGTTGGTGTCATCACGTGTACGGCACAATGCAGCGAGTCTTGTAATACTTCTGTTAACGTGGGTTACCTTCGTGGTTTTTATGCCGAGCACGCTTGCCTCTATTGCAAGCGGGTTTTCAACACCTATGACTTACGGTCAATTCGACCAACGCGCGAGACAACTTGTAAATGAACTTAGGGGTGAATACGAGGCGCGTTTGCAAGACACGCGTGAGGATCCAGCGAAAAAAATAGAGTTAGCAGGTGAATATGTCATCAAAGACGTAACAGAACGGGAACGTTTGAGCCATGAATACTTAGTGCAACAGCATGCCCAAATTCAATTCGCGCGTTCTGCCTCCCGCATCTCACCGGTCGTGCTTGTCCAGCATCTACTTGAGGTTTTTGCTGGCACTGGGTTTGAACGGCATCAACAATTTGTGGAGAACGTGCAGCGTTACGCCCGTGAATACCGAGAATTTGTCACGGATATGGATAGCGCAGATCCGGAGAGTCTCCATATCATTGGGACGTATGACGGTATGTCGAAAAAACCCATCAGTCCAGAATCAATTCCGACGTTTGAAGATACGCTCAGTCTTAGCCTCGATTTCAACGCTGCGATAGTAGATTTGCTGTTGCTAACGCTATTTTTCGTTGTTTTTTTCGCCGGAGCCTACCTTGCATTTGTCCGCATTGAGATTTAGCGTGCAGCTTTCAAATTTTCCCATTTTAATATAAAATTTCCTAAATCTTGCATTTTATGCAACCCGCCATCCTGCAGCACGTCTCTTAATATTATAAGAGACAACATGTTTTGGAGGTGACGTATGCAGAACAACGATGATGCCGAATTGATTCAACAGACTTTGGAAGGCGACCAACAGGCTTTCAGCGCACTCGTGCGGAAGTACCAAAAGCCGCTCCACGCGCTTGTATGGCGCAAAATTGGCGACTTCCACATTGCTGAAGAGATTACACAAGATATTTTCCTTAACGTTTACAAAAAGTTACGAACGCTAAAAAATCCGAATCTGTTTGCCGGATGGCTTTACGTCAGTGCCACGCGCCGATGTCACGCTTGGCTAAAAAAGAAGCAAATTCCGATGGAATCGTTAGAAATGATGTCGCCAGAAGAATTAGAGGCGTTGGCTTATGCGCAATACCATACTGAGCAACAAGAAGAAATCGTAAATGAACAGCAACGCGAGATCATCAAACGTCTCCTTCAAAAATTGCCGGAGAGTGAACGCACCGTCGTAACGCTTCACTATCTCGGCGATATGACCTGTGAAGATATTAGCAAGTTTTTAGGGGTATCACCGAACACTATCAAGAGCCGTCTACACCGCGCCCGTAAACGATTGAAGCAGGCAGAACATATCGTTCGCGAAACTTTGGGGGGTGTCCAGTTCCCAGAAACGTTAACAGAGAACATTTTGCGAGAAATTGCCCGGATCAAACCGACCGCGCCAGCAAGTGGAAAGCCGTGGATGCCGTGGGCGGTCGCTGCCTCAACTGCTGCCTTGATAGTCCTGCTGATGGGCAGCGGGACGCAATACTTACCTCGCTTTCAGCAACCTTATAGTTTCGACGCAACATCGGAGATGACTGTTGAACTCGTTGATGCGTCCGTTGTTAGGGCTTCAAAGCAGAAACTGCGTCCGAGAAATCAGATTGGAAACGCGGATACACCGGGTAAGCGTAACGGAAACGCGAACCGTGGGGCAGCCACGCTTCAAGCCATCGCCGATCAATCTGACCAACCTGAGAAATCTACCATAAGCAAATCGCGATGGATGCCGATGGGCGGCCCCGAAGGCACATCAGGTGGCAGAGCCGGACTGTTTGCGACATCCAACCGAACCCTCTATGCCGTTGCCGCGAGAGGGATTTACCGCTTGACAGATGACGAAAACGGCTGGACCCTCATCTGCGAAAGTCCCCCAACCCGACAGTTCCAAACGCCGATGGCAGAACAAGGCGACATCCTCTATGTCTTGACCGCTGATGAATTATTAGCCTCAAGCGATGCCGGTAAAACTTGGGATACCGTCGGTGCTCGACCGGAAGGACGTGTTTTGGAATTGCTCGTCACGGATGACGCGTTTTATCTCGTTTTTGAAGAACATATCTTTCGGTCTGACGATGCCGGTAAAACTTGGATACCGATGATGCAAGATTTGCACGCCTATATTATGAAATTGAATGTTGCACCTGACATCTCGATTTCGGATGCCGTCGCGCTTGACAACAGAATATTCGTCGGAACAAACCAGGGCCTTTACCGTGTTACCACAGATGATTGGGCGAGAGTACCTTTCTACGGTCCCCAATTTATTAATGCGTTGATAACGACCGAAAGTGAACTTTATGTTATAACTGGGCTCGATTTTATTCCGACAGTACACTTGTTTGGGGAATCGCTTGGACTGAATCGGTCGGTTGAGATCTTGGAATCGCCACCGAAAATTTTTCGTTCAGCCGACTTAGGCAATACCTGGATCGATATTTCACCGGTAATGGGAAGAGAGGCAGGTGGAAAGTTGTGGATGGAGTTACCGCCCGCGGATAACGATTTCCGACTCCAAATGTTCAGCGGTATCCAATTAGTCGCAGTTGACAAAAGACTTGTGGTGATGGGAACACGCGTCTTACTACATTCGTCCGATAAGGGTGATACATGGACGGATATCGGGACTGATCAAAATTCGTTGAGTCAGAGTATTTTCCCTGTTGTCGCATTGGACGAAAATAACTTTTATACCTCGGATATTTCCGGAATAGCGCGATCAACGGATGCAGGGCTCTCGTGGCGTCCCTTTACTACCGGAATGGTAAGTTCTCATGTCCAGGATCTGATTGCGCTTGAAAGTGTTCTCTATGCACTTACCTCTGAAGGCATCGTTAAATCAACGGATCTTGGGGAATCATGGACATCTATTTCCCCGAATCTTGGCGGTGGCATCAGACAAAAAGGGCGGCTCCGAAAGAAGCAGGCAGCCCCAGATGTACTGAGCCTTGCGAAAATCGAGAAAGCCAATGGTTCATTCTATGTCAGCAACAGTACATCCGATAAGGTTATGCTTTTTCATCTTTCTCTTGATGGAAATGTGCTGATACCTTTTCAAGGAGTGCCTGCATTTGCTGAAGATACGCTACAAGTTGAATGGGAGAAACAGATCCTTAATGCGCCTTCCGGACGTCGCCGTAGTGAATTGGGTTACCAGATGAAAACAAATACGCCCAATATCATTGAAGAGTATTTAACAAACGGTGGGTTTACAATGACTGATGAAACCGTCTTCATGGAATTTCGGCATAAACTCTTTAGATGGCGGAAAGGTGAAGCGCAATGGTTCAATACAGGTCTTGTGGATACCACCGAGCGCGCCCCCGATGCTGACACATCTAAGGGGCTAACGCTCGCAGCTTCGGAGAACGTCGTCTATGCCGGTAAACGCGACGGATCCCTATTTCAATCGTTTGACAGCGGAGAGAATTGGAAAGAGATCACAGCAGATTTAGCCTTTCCTTTCGCATATTTTGAAGGGATCGTTTTTGCGGGTGCCACCGTTTATGTCGTAACAGATCAAGGCGTTATGAATTCGCATGATGGCATCAATTGGAAGGCACTCACCGATACGGATGGTAACCGTCCCCTTATTGCTCGGATAGCCGTGGATGGTGATAAGGTCTACGGGGTCGGCAATCAAGGCGTTTATCGTATAGATACTGAGACAGGGACGTGGATTCAGATGTCGTCCGAGGTGCCATACAAGATAACAGCTTTCGCGGTTGACCGTGGTATCTTCTACATCGGCACGCGGCATCGCGGTGTCCTCCGCTTACAACTTAAGCAATCCTATGGTGAAATCGAAAAATAAGTTTACACATGTAGCATAGGTTGTTGGTCTCCTATGCCATAGGGGTTTCGGAGTTCAAAGGATGTATAAGGAATTAGGGAATCCACTATAACAATTGATTTTGACGGAGGTCCCTCATGAACTGGCTCAAAGCGACATTGTTGGCGGTTATTTTAATGCTGCCTTTAACACTCCTTGCGGCACCGCATGAACCTTCTCCTGCTGGCGGCGGTTGGCTTGAACTGGATCCTGGACTCCCATTCGTACAAACCGAAAAACCGTGGTTTCCTGATTATCCGGGTCCGTTAACGATTGAAGCATGGGTGTACATAGACAGGCCGCCGAGCGTTCGAGATGTTATAGTGTTAGCTGCTGGAGTCCCCGCTGCCTTCTCCATAGTAGGTCAGACCGACCGATTCACCTGTGCCATTGTCGGTGATGGGTATGAAGCCAGTCCTGCTATCGTCACACAGAGTATTGAGGGCAGATACGGAAAGATATGAGGGACACTCCCCACCAGGCGATGGGTCTATTACGTGGCAATAATTGACGATGGTTCTACTGTCGGATGCGGTGGTTCTATCTCAGGGTTAATCCCAGGGGGCCACCTAATACCTGTGAGCCAACCTCTTCTTGTCGGTGGCACTCCCATTTTAAAGGAGAGCGGGTTGAAAGCCGTTCCTGCATCTGGCATGTATATAGACGAACTGAGAATCAGTCGCGTTGCACGTTATGACATTGGGGCGTACAACGTACCAGCAAGCGCATTTACCGCAGATGACGACACATTGGGACTTTACCATTTTGATGGAGAATCAACTGAACGCTATGAAGATGCCTCCCGCCATAAAATTCCATTGATCCGTGTTAAGAAAGATACCAAATCCAGATCAGATCAGTAATTATAGGCTTCACTATAATTTTTTTTCCAAAAATGCACGTTTTCTACTCCAAAATTGTGTCTTTAAATAACAGGAAAGAGATGTTATACATTTCTAAGTAGATCTTTTAATCCTTTCTTGAGAGTAGAAAGTTCATCTGGAATTCAAATGCATTGGTAACCGAGGTCTACTAAAAAAGAGGTTTTTGTTAGTGATGTTTCGATTGCGCTTCATCGGTTTTATTTTTATTCTCGCTGCAATACCTCTCCTTGGGTGTGGGATTTTCTATAATTTCAATCGTGTCATGAGACTCGATCCGGTCATCCTCACACAGGAGGATCTTCCCATGATGCGACTAACATCGAGTGACCGCTTCCCTGGAAACTCGGAATTATCTGTTATCACAGAATTCGAGCAGCGGTGGAATGAAAGTCAATTGGTTATTCGGTATTGGTTATTTGACTCCGCGTACACTGCGAAAAAAGAGGTGGAGGCGTTGAGAGGCAGTATTGGTGCCACGTTGTCCTTTGAACCTGTGTGGAGTCCCGATGCTGTCATTGGAGATGCGACATGGTGCCACGTCGATTGGAAAAGGGTCAAAATGAGCAGTCCTATCTTGTTCGTGAAAAACAATGTCGGGGTCCTCGTCATGACAAGCAGACCATCGTCAAATCAACTGCAGTTCGCCCGGGGCATTGCTCGAAAGATTGAAGCAAGGATTGGGGTGGTATTGGAGAAAAAATGAAAAAACATACGCTCTCAAGACAGAATGCACCGCTAAATATCATCGGATTTCTGCTTTTCCTGACAACAATGCTAATTGGATGTGGAGTTCTCTTTAATTTCAATCGCGTCATGAGACTTGATCTGGTCATCCTCACACAGGATGATCTCCCGACAGTGCGACTCATGGAGACTAAACGCCTCGATAGATTCCCTGAGGAATCATCTATTATCGTAGGGTGTGAGCAGCGGTGGACCCGAAAGCAATTGATTGTGCGATATTATTTATTTCACTCCGCGGACGCTGCCCAAAAAGTGTGGAAGAATCCATTCGGATACCGTGTTGCCGGCCCAGCGAGTTTTGATCCCGAGGTAAATCCTGAGAACGTCGTAGGGGATGCTACATGGCACTACACCCCCAAGAGACACATGGAAGGGATAAACGATACTGAAATTTTGTTCGTGAAAAACAATGTCGCGGTCCTCATTATGGCAAACGGGCACCCGTCAAATCAACTACAGTTCGTCCAAGATGTCGCCCGAAAGATTGAAACCAAAATCACGGCAGGATCGCCCCAAAAATGAACACGGAGTTCCTAAGAAACTTGGTGCATTTGGAAAACGGTTCGATCCAGACACCTGCTATCACACCACGCATCCTTTCTTTAAACCCGCCCACAAAACACTAAATCTATCTGTTTCAGGGTGCCTACTGACCGCTGACTGCTGATGGAAACCGTTTTGCTGACAACTGTTCCTCAATTTATACCTTTTTCAAAAACACCAAAAGTGGTATAATATATCAAAAGATATGCTGAACAAAACCATTTGTTGCGCTGTCAGATTTATGAGCGTAAGACAATGAAATGTTTCTAACAGACGCGCAGCGTCAAACGTTAAGACCTTACTGGGTTACTGACGAAAATTCCACTGACTGCGACTTTTACGCGAAGCATGGCTTAGACAAGGAGACCTTCCATGAATCAAATGCTTAGGGGTTTCGTCCTCGTTGTTATTGGATTGTTTGTTTTTCTGATTAGCAGTTGTTCAAGCGTGCCTCGTCCTTACATTAATTTTGAAGGGATAGGCTTCAGCGGACAATTCGGTCTGAATAAACGTTTAGATCCCGTCCGACATGTCCAAGGCGGTGCGAGCTTGAGCTTGGCTTACGATCCCCAAAGCCGCTCGATCAAAGGACATGTGGAGAACATGACCCACCAAACATTGAAACGTGTCAGGGTTAAAGTCCGCTTATCCAATGGAGTCAAACTTGGTCCGACGCATGCAATAGATCTTTCGCCAGGAGAAACACGGAAAATCGAGTTTATCAAGATAGGTGAAGACTTTACAGGTTGGACGGCGCATGTTGAAGTCGGAGGGAGTGAAGATTGAAATATGCAAAACCGATATCTATGGGTTATAGAATTACTTAGACATTAGGGTCGGCGAGGTTTGTAACCTCTCCCTTCCGTTAGTGTATGGGTAATTATGGGCTTTACTATAATAGGATTACAGATACACCTAAAATACACGAGGAGGAACAGAAATTTGCGTTATTGGAAACCGGTCCTTTTGGCGAAACTTGTGAGCCAAAACTTACTATTCAAAAGTGCGAAACTTGTGAGCCGAAACTTACTATTCAAAAGTCGGTTATTCATCTGCTTTGTTTTAGTTGCCATTTCCATATCCGCTATGGCTAGCGACTGGCCAACGTGGCGGGGACCAAATCAGGACGGCACCTCTGCTGAAACCGGGTTAATATCAACGTGGTCGGTTGAAGGTGAAAACCTGCTCTGGGCAGCAGAATTTATCGGACGTTCCACACCGATCGTCCTCAACGGCAGCGTCTATGTCATCGGACGTGTCGGCGAAGACATCACCCAACAGGAACGTATCGCCTGTTTCAACGCTGAAACCGGCGAACTGATCTGGAATTATCAATTTAACGTCTTTCACACCACGATCTCCTTCAACCGAGTCGGTTGGACAAGCCTCGCTGGTGATCCTGAAACGGGGAATATCTACGCACACGGTGTCCAAGGACTTTTCTTCTGTTTTGACAAAGACGGAAACATCATCTGGTCCCGTTCACTCACAGAGGAGTATGGACGGATCTCCGGTTACGGCGGACGCGTTCACACCCCTATTATCGCAGGCGACCTTGTGGTTGTCAGTTATCTTAACTCAGGATGGGGCGCACAAGCAGTGCCACGCCACCGCTACTTCGCGTTCAACAAACACAGCGGTGAATTGGCCTGGGTTTCGACCCCCGGGGGTAGACCTTTAGACACGACTTATTCTACACCTGTCGTTGCCAATATCAACGGACAACAGCTCATCATCGGTGGTAATGCGGATGGCGGTATCTACGCGATGAAACAGAATACCGGCGAGATGGTTTGGGGCTTTAAACTCAGCCAGCGCGGTATCAATACATCTGTCATCGTTTCAGGCACGAAAGTCTATGCCTCGCACAGCGAAGAAAATATAGATAATACCGAGATGGGACGCGTCGTCTGTATTGACGCAACCGGTGCTGGTGATGTTACCAAAACGCATGAACTCTGGCGATACGATGCCGTTAACATCGGATACGCATCGCCTACAATTCACGACGGACACGTCTATCTCGTGGATAACTCCGCGAATCTCCATGCTGTTAATGCCGATACAGGTGAATTAGGCTGGATGCATAATATCGGTAAAGTCGGCAAAGGTTCGCCGGTCTGGGCAGATGGTAAACTCTATGTCACGGAAGTCAACGGTGGATTTATCATCCTTCAACCCGACGAGAACGGCTGTAAAACGCTAAGTGCCCAAGAGATAAGCCGAGACGAAGAAGATCATTACGTCGAGATCTACGGTTCACCTGCCATCGCTAATGGACGCATCTATTTCACGACAGAAGAACGCCTTTACTGTATCGGGGGAAGCAAATAATGATTTTTGATTTATTCGGTTTTCGCTCCTTTTTTTCCGTTGTCAAAAAAGGGTTTATGGTTAAGTCGGAAACACTGTTGGGCTTATTGGGTTTTTTTGTTGTGTGCCTCCTTATTGCGGGTTGTGCCAGTAAAGAGATGGCACCAGAGCCAGTAAAGATGTCAACTGCCCCTGCTGTCTCCCTTCTGATTACGCCTGCTGAAAAACTCACATCCGGTGATCCGATTGAATTCAGTGTCATCGGATTCGATGCAAACGGAAAACAGACGAGCGCAGTCGGTGCTATAGAATGGATGAAAACTGGATTAATCGGGACACTTCAAGACAGCGCATTCACACCCGATAAAAGTGCAGGCGCGCATGCAGGCACAGTCACAGCACAGTCCGGTGATATGAAAGCCATGGCTCGCGTCCGGGTTATACCATCACTGCCGTGGACAGAGGATTTTGAGACGATTGAACTCGAAAAAATACCGACGCATTGGATTGGCGCGACCGGCAAATTCTTTGTGCGTGAGAAAGATGGTGGTAAAGTTTTAGTCAAAACGCCTGTCCAGCGCGGTTTAAATCGCTCCAACGTCTATCTCGGTCCCTCGACGATGAAGGACTATCAGATTCAAATTGATCTGATGGGCACAAAAAATAAACGTAGACTGCCAGATATGGGCTTAATTGCGAATCGTTACACATTGGATATGCAGGGCAGGCACCAACGCCTGCAAATCCGTTCATGGGCATCAGACTTGCGCATGGCGAAGACGATTGACTTTTCCTGGGAGACGGATGTCTGGTACACGATGAAGATGATGGTGGAGGTGCTTGATGATAAAGCCGTGATTCGAGGCAAAGTATGGCGGCGAGATGAACCCG
>JAGFCB010000250.1 GCA_022394775.1 Candidatus Poribacteria bacterium | reverse complement strand
CAAATCGGCGAAAATCAGGGTATATCCCGTTTTGTTGCGCTGCCGCATACGGAGGGATGTGGTGTCTCCGGCGGACGTTCTGAGGAGATTTATACCCGCACGATGATTGGACACCTCACACATCCGACGGTTGCGCTCGGGCTGCTCCTTGAACACGGTTGTGAGAAGACGCACAACGATCACGTCCGGCATGAGATTCAGAAGCTCGGTATATCGCCGGAACGCTACGGTTGGGCGAGTGTGCAATTGGATGGCGGAATTGATGCTGTTATTGAAAAGGTACAGGATTGGTTCTCGGAAACACTTGCGGATAGACCGATTGTTCCGGTTGTCGATGCTGGATTAGAACACCTCTGTGTAGCCGTGACATCAACGGGTGAGGCGACGGAGGAAACCTCGGAGTCTCTGACGCAATTGACGCGCCGGATCGTTGCTGCGGGTGGGACGGTTGTCGTACCTGAAAATGCGGGATGGCTGTCAGCCGTCAGAAACCGTCAGCAGTCAGTAGGTTTGCTGAAAGACACAGCAAGAACTATTATGCCGACACTGGCATACGGGCAGCGGGTCGAAAAATCTGGTTTCCATATTATGGAGACTCCCACAGATCAAGCGACAGAAACCTTGACAGGACTCGGCGCGACGGGTGTAGATTTGGCACTCGCACACATCGTTGGTGCTCCCTTGCAATCTCATGTGATGGTGCCGCTGATACAGGTTTCTACAGATGCTACAACGCAATCTACATACGGCGCGGATTTGGATTTGGAAACTGCTAACGCTGATGACCTATTGGCGTTAATCGCGGAGGTTGCTTCGCGGCAGTATACGCCGAAGCTGCACGGTAAAGGGAATACAGATTTCCAGTTGACACGCGGGTTGTTGGGGATTTCGATGTAACCAGATAGGCAATTTTTTGACAGAGCCCTTAATCTGTGTTATAATTTCGTGCAGCAAATTGTTATTGAGCCCTAAAATCTGCAGGTTTTCCAAAGTCGCTCCAAAAAAATTAATCAATTTAGCACATGGCAATTTCAAGTCGTGAAGCGATTAAAAGACTGAAAAAAGAAGGTTGGGTGTTAGTTCACGTTGTTGGTAGTCATCATCATTACAAACATGGAAATAAACGTGGCAGAGTGACTGTTCCTCATCCGAAAAAAGACCTGACAAGACAGACATTATCAAGTATCTGTGGACAAGCAGGCTGGAATAGATGGGATCCGAATTGGAAGAAAAATAGAAGAACGCGAGGTATTCTATGCAGAGGCATTACCCAATTGTTATTCACAAAGAGCCGGATACTGACTATTGTGTAACTGTACCCGATTTGCCCGGTTGCATAACTGCTGGGGATACGCTTGATGATGCGCAAAACCAAGCATTAGAGGCTATCCAATGCCATATCGAAGGTATGCTGCTTGACGGTGAACCTATTCCTGAACCCAAAGACTTGGCATACCATCAAGATAATCCAGATTATGCCGATGGAACATGGAAATCTGTAGCAATAACTCTAACTGATATTTCCGAAATTCGGGTTCACCGTCCCGGGCCAATTCAAAGATTTTTCCGATGGCTCAATGGAAGTATCCAAGTTATTCGCTAAGATAGGTTTCCGATTAACGCAACGGTTGTTGGGGATTTCGATGTAAATGGGCACATTTATTGTAAGGGCGGTGCCATATACCCGCCCTGCGTTCATTCTTGCGTTTTCAAATCCGCCCAGATTGTCGTCAGTTTCCCGCTTGCGGACACCAACCCTCTCATGCGGACAGTGGCTAACTGCTCTTGGACACCGGCGTGTGAGATGTCCTCTATCCGGTAGTAATAGGCAACATTTGGTTTTGCGGTGGTGTCTGTCCATGTGTAGGTGTTGCGTTCACTGGTTGTGCCTGCGCCTTGGATTATTGTGGGGTTGAGGACTTTGAATTGTCCGTCCTTTGTTTGACTGCGGTAGATGTAGAAGCCTGCGTTGTCTACTTCTGATTCGGTTATCCATTTGAGGGTAACGCCTGTATAGGTGAGTTCTGCTCGGAAATGGGATAGGGTGACAGGCAATGGATCCTTTCCCTCCTCAAGGTATATTTCGACATCTGGATTCTTTTGTAAGAGTTCAAGGAGCGGTTTTTTGTCCTTAATTGGGTTTCTCGTGAGATTTAGGAAAGTCAGTTGTTTGAGTTCTGATAGGGGAGATATATCTGAAATAGTGTTGTCCCTAAGCCCTAAGATCCTAAGTTCTGTTAACCGCGAGAGCGAAGATACATCCGAGATAGTATTGCCATCAAGTCCCAAGAATGTTAGTTGTTTGAGTTCTGATAGGGGGGATACGTCTGAAATAGCGTTGTTCCTAAGCAATAGGTCTTTAAGATTGTAGGCATGTTCAAGCCCCGTGAGGTCTTTTATCCCTTTATTGTCTGCATCAAGTTTCGTTAAATTTAGTATTGTATGGGTCGTAATTGACTGACCAATTTGACTCCGAATAGCTGCAGCCAGATGTGGGTCCACTATTTGCACATCTTCGGGTGGTGTGGATGGGAGCGGGTCACTAAACGTGAAAGTCTGCTGTGTATAATTTCCAAAAATGTCAATAACTCGCAGCGTCGCAGAAGGCGTATCTGGAAACAAGCGTTTGGCAACAATCTCAACAGTGCTATCTACGGCTCCGTCTAATGTTTTACAACCGCGCAACAATAGGTCTCCATCACTTTTCGGTATGAGTAAGCTTGGTGGAGTCCATCAGGGTCGGATACCTCAAAGCGGAAACGGATATTATTGGGCGACGATTCGAGCTTCGGTTCAAGTATTTCCATTTCTGTATTTCTATTGCGGGTAGTGGAACTGGTATTAAATGCGGGATGTGCATCCAACCATTCCGCAGCACAATAAGAGGTAATCATCGTATCATTGGTATGTAAATATATCCGATTGGCATCAGCATTTCCTCGATGATCATGTGCCAATCCTAAGCCATGCCCAAGTTCGTGTGCGGTTACATCAACACCGAGATCACCTTCAAAACACTGACCGGAGGCAGGGATAATAGCGCTGTTTAATTGGTAAGAACCAAACCCACAAGCAAAACCGTTAAGTAATCCGCTGCTAATATCAAGAAAAATCAAGTAAACATCTTTGTTTAGGTCAAACGTTTCACGAATTTCATCCCATACCTTTCCTGCATCATTTTCATAATACGTGTTGTTAAATCTTCCTTGTATCTGATGCACTAACGTGTTCCCGGTTGTATTTTCTTCTAATGGGAAAGTTTTTCTGCCAAACCCGTGTACTTCCATCAAGCCAGCGTAGACCTGTTGCACGTCCTTTGACAACGTGTCTAACTTGGTATCTATATCAGGCTGCGGTGTCACATCATTTGGGTAAAAGTAGATGATCTTCACCATCGGTCTTTCCCGTTCTTGAGCAAAGCTGTTCGGGACAAATGCGAAGGTTACAAAAATGAGTAATGTGAGTGTGAAATAGCGGGGCGTTTTCATGGTTTGGTTCTCCTTCTTGCTGTTGCAGATACCACAATCTTGATAATCCCTAAATCTTGGTTCAGATGGATAAGAGGCAGTTAGGAATACACCATAGGTGTCAATTTAGGGGTTTTCACGGCATTCTGGAACGGTTCATAAACATGTCGCCCCTACGGGGCTTAGTTCTGTTTTTGAGAACACCTCTATAAACATTCCGTCGCTACGCGACTGAAGAGGGTTTTGAAGTTTTCAATGTTTCCGCGTAGCACCCGGTTCGGTTAGGAAACCGAACCTACCGGGTCTCGGGTGGAGACGGTTATTTTTCTATGATTGACACCTATGGGGCAGTTAGGAATGCACTCATGGATGTCAATTTATAGTAAAGTTTAGCATTAATTGGACACTCACAAATAAGTATACAATCCCCTAACCCCCGTTTATCAGGGGGAATCTGGGGATAATAAGCATCATTACGGTTATTGTGGGTTGTTACTGTTGCCGAACCGAGTGCCAATCCCGATGGTCAATGAGAACTCATTCGCGTCATCATCATCCGAAACTAAGAGTCGCTGATACTGCCCTTCTACGCGCAGCACAAAAGCAGTATCTATACGCCACTGATACCCCGCACCAGCCCCGAAACTCGTCAGGATTTCGTCATCTCCATCACCGCTAAATATAGTCAGAGAAACCCGTCCCAAGACGTAAGGTGAAGACACTGCGTGGCTGAGCAGAAAATAGGATGCCTTGCCGCCAAGATGGAGTGTCGTTATGCTCTCGGTCTCGCTCTCTCCGCCATAGGATGCAGAAACTGATGTTCTTCCAAAACTGAATTCCGGACCGATAGCAAACTGCTTACTCGGAAACCACGTAGCGTACAGTGAAGTCGGAGCAGATCCTACATCAAGAAATGTTCCTGATGGGAACCGAGTATAAGTGATATTTGTGGAGTAGTAATCATTACCCTCGGGACGGAGGTGGGAGATCCCGAATTGTGTACCGAACTCAAATTCAGTAGCAAAAGTAGGCATCACCCATAAGATAGATGAAACACAAAGAGTAAGAACAAACGTCGTTAGCATTTGCACAAGTTTTTTTCCATTTAAAACTAAAGTTTTCATAATAAATCCTTTTTATTTATTCTCGATTGTTCTGTGCAATCGGATTGTTGGATAGGAGGGTGTTATTTTTTCTCCCTCCGCCGGTTGCGGCATATGGCGTATGCCTACTACTTTCTACTTGCGTATCAACATCTTGCGTGTTGCGGTGAAATCGCCTGCAGTGAGCGTGTAGAAATAGACACCGCTTGCGACGGGTTCACCGAACGCGTTTCTGCCGTCCCAATAGGCGGCGCGGCTCTGACTTTGGTATATCCCCACGGGTTGGTGTCCGAGTGTTAGCTGCTGGACAATTTGTCCATCTATAGCGTAGATCGTGAGAGTAACATCCGCGGCTTTTGCCAAGTGATACGGTATCCACGTCTCCGGGTTGAACGGATTTGGAAAGTTTGGCAAGAGTGCTGTTTCTTTGGGAGTTAGTGCCATAAGGAGTTGTTCCAGTACGCTAATGCCGCGTAGGTATGCTGGATCCGTAAGGGATAGTTGCCGCGCCTGATTCAGCCATCCTTCGACAGCCACGGCAGTGAGTTGCCCCAATATCTGTGGGTTCAACGATGGTGCAGCTGCCTCCGCACCGAACGCATTTGCCATGAACACAAGGTCAACGATATCAACGAGATGATCTCCGTTGAGATCGGCACTGTTTTGTCCGCGCTGCCCGAGGCGGGCACCAACGATTACCAAATCCTGGATATTCACGATACCATCGCGGTTGATATCCCCGAAGAGTGCTTCTGCGGGTTCTGGCGGCAAAACTATCTCCGCATTTTCTACAGTAGCTTCCCAAAGTTTTCCTGTCGTATCTACAAGGTAGAATTGGGATAAGGTCAACTTAGATGCTTTAAAGTCAACACCTTTGAATGTGACGGTAGCAAGTGTACCGTCCCCGTTTGCTGCGCCAGCGAGTGTGTTTGCGGCAAGTGTTATACTAAAGGGTGTTGCTTGGTCATTACGCCCTATCCATGTGTAATCAATAACCGGGTCCGCAATGAATACATCTGCTGGTAAGTAATCGCCGTTGGCACTTTCTATATATTCAAGGGCAGAATCATCAAACAACACGGTTGCTTGATAGCCTACGACGTTTTCCCCATCTGCGATATTGAGGTTGAATGTTAGCTGCTCTCCGACAGCAGGGGGTGTGACCGATGTCGGCGCAACGCTCACGGTAGCGTTCGATATCGGTGTCTTACGAACAGGAACTTGTACAGTAAAGCCGGGTACAATGCTATCAGGATCGGGACTTACTATTGCGGCACCGTCCACGGTGAAAGTAAGCCTTGCATCGGTGTCAAAGTCGGGGCCATCAAATCCAAGGTGAATTGCCACTTCCATATCGCTCACACGCTCCACGCTCTCCGCACTCCACGATTGAAAAAAAACACCCTCAATGCCTGAGACAGATATAGCCCTTGCGATATCCGCTTCGCTATCAACAAACCGATGACCATTGAGTGTGAGCGTAACGACGGTTCTAGGAAGGGTGGTTTCCGTCAATGGAGACGCTGTTGATGCGACCAATGCTGTCTGAAAGGACGACAGGTCCCACAACCTCACTGTGTTATCCTGTGCCCCGGATGCAAACATTGATCCATCAGGTGAAAAGGATACAGCTCGGACAACACGCGTGTGCCCTGTCAGGCGATTCGTTTGTGTGCCTGTTTCGATGTTCCACAGTGCCACACCCGTAGACGTAAATGCGAGCTGTGCTCCATCAGGTGAAAACGATATAGCAGGCGGAGGCACAAACCATGCGCTACGCACTGCTACTGATGGAAAAGTAGTCGTATTTGCACCGGTCGCAACATCCCATAACTGGACGAGCGCATTATATGTCCCGGCGGCGAGGGTTGTGCCATCCGGCGAACACGACATAGACCATACAAGATCTCCAGGCACCTCAAAGGTCGCGATATTTTTTTCAGTCGTGACATCCCATAACTTGATCCTATCCCCTGATCCGGAGGCAACGGTTGTATTGGACAAAAACGACACAGGTGTAACCCAATACCTCTCTGTCTCTGCCTCAACGATAGCAGCAAGGGTAGCAGCATCGTAACCGCCAAATGTAGCGATATTTCGATGCGTCTCTACATCCCATAATTTGATAATACCATCCGATTCTCCGGCGGCGAGAGTTGTGCCATCGGGCGAAAACGCTACTGAAGTGCCTCCATTCGTATGCCCTTCAAGTGTGGCGACATTTGTGTGAACGTTCACATCCCATAACTTCACAGTGCCATCGAATCCCGCGGAAGCAAGTAACATACCGTTAGGCGAAAAAGCAATAGAAAATACCGCAGTGGTATGCCCCTTAAGTGTAGCAATATTTGTTTGGGTTTCTACGTCCCATAATTTCACAGTGCGATCTGATGATCCTGAGGCAAGCAGTGTATTGTCCACAGGCGAAAACGCCACTGAATAAACACTATCACCATGTTCAAAAACGACTTGTGCGTGCGTCACTTGTAAAGCGATAATTGAAAGAGCAAGTATAGTTATAATAAAAAAGGCTGTCCTTTTCATGAAATTCAGTCTCCATTTTTGAATTACTTCAAAATTAGCATCTTCCGTGTAGCGGAATAGTCTCCGGCGGATAGGTGATAGAAATACAGGCCGCTTGCCACCTTCTCACCAAACGCGTTTTTACCATCCCAATACGCGGCTTTCGTCCGATCTGTATAGTAGCCAGCCATCTGATGCCCTAAGTCCAACCGACGCACTAACACACCTTTCGTATCGTAAATTTCGATCTGTACATCGGTATCGTTGGATAAATGATACGGTATCCACGTTTCAGGATTAAAAGGATTGGGGTAATTGGGCAGTAGTGCGCTCTTTTTCGGTGTGAACGTCTTTAAGAATTGTTCCAGGATGGCAATACCGCGTAGGTGTGCGGGGTCGGTCAATGTTAATTGTCGTGCTTGGGAAAGCCAGCCTTGGACATCGCGAGTCGTGATCCGTTGCAATGCCGGTGGATACAAGGTAGGTGCGGCTGCCTCCGCACCAAGCGCGCCGGCAACGAGGACGAGGTCAACGATATCAACAAGGCCATCCTCGTTGAGATCAGCACTGTTTTGTCCCCTCTCGCCGAATCGGGCGTTAACGATTATCAAATCTTGGATGTTCACGACCCCATCGCGGTTAATATCCCCAAAGAGTGCTTCTGCGGGTGCTGGCGGTATCGTCACCTCTGCATCTCCAGTCGTAACTTCCCACCGCTCTCCATCTGCATCCACAAGGTAGACTTCGGATAAGGTGAGTATGGAAGGCTTAAAGTCTTCGACCTCAAAGGTGAGGGTCGCAAGTGTGCCGTCCCCATTAGCTGCCTCAGCGAGTGTGCTTGCGGTGAGTCTTACCTCCCGATAGTACGTATCCGCTAAAAAGAACGGGTCAGCTGGTAGGTAGTCGCCGTTGTTAGTATCTACGGCATCAAGTGCTGTTGGATCATAGGACACAGTTGCCTGATAACCTGCGATGTTTTCTCCGCCTGCGATATTGAGGTTGAGTGTGAGTCGCTCTCCGACAGCCGGCGATACGACCGAGGAGGGTGAAATACTCACGGTGGCGTTTGATTGCTGTATCGCGGTAACAGGAAGTTGAAAAGTGAAGTCTTTATTGTAATTTATGGCCTTTGCACCGACAGTGAGGGTGAGCGTTGTATCCGTGTCCATGTTCCCGGAGAATGTTAGCCTAAACTTCATCTCCGTGCCACTCACACGGTATACGCTATATCTGGAAACAGCAAGCCCGTCAATGCCGGAAACTGACAACGCGTCTTCTATATTCCAACCCCATTCCCAACTGGCAAACCTCCGCCCAGTGAGTGAGAGTGTGATGGTGCTGCCGTCGAGCGTTGCCTCTGTCAGTGGAAACTCCGTTGATGCGTCCAAGGATTCCTCCACTGCTGTGACACGGAATTCAAAGGTAAAGGCTTCATCGTATCCGCCTACGATAGCATCGGGGCCGACAGTGAGGGTGAGCGTAGCATCCTCATCAATATTCCCAGAAAATGTCAGTTGAACGGTTGCCTCCGTGTCGCTCACGCGGAGTGCCTCATATCTGTTAACTCTGGCACCTTCAATGCCAGAGACTGACGATGCGTCTTCTATATCCCATGCATCAGCGAATTTTCGCCCAGTGAGTGTAAATGTGATGGTGCTGCCGTCGAGCGTTGCCTCTGTCAAGGGTACTTCCGTTGATGCCTCCAGAGATTCCTCCACTGCTGTGACACGGAATTCAAAGGTAAATGTTCTATTGTAGCCTGCTATGGCATCGGGGCCAACGATGAGCGTGAGAATCCTATCCTCATCAATGTTCCCAGAAAATGTCAGTTCAACAGTTGCCTCCGTATCGTTCACACGGCGCACATCATATCCGTTAACTCTGGTACCTTCAATGCCGGAAGTTGACAACGCGTCTCCGATATCCCATTCATCAGCGAAATGTTCACCAGTGAGTCCAGTGAGTGTAAGTGTGATGGTGCTGCCGTCGAGCGTTGCCTCTGTCAAGGGTACTTCCGTTGATGCCTCCAGGGATTCTTCTATTGCTGTGACAGGCAGTGTCGCAGTGAGTGCGTTTCCATTATAGCCTGCAATTGCGACTGCCCCGACAGTGAAGGTGAGCGTAGCATCGGTGTCTATGTTGCCGGCAAACTCAAGTTCAATTGTCACCTCCGTGTCGCTGATACGGTCTACACCGAAGAAGTCATCGAAAGTAATACCATCAATGCCGGAGACTGACACTGCGTCTCTGATGTGAAAAAAAGAGCGTTCGTATTTAGCAGCGTTCAACGTAAGTGTAACGATGCTTTTATGGAGTGTTCCCTCTGTTAATAGTTGTGGAGTTGAGGCAGTCATTGTAGGATTTTCTTGTTGTGCGTAACCGGCGTTTAGCGTTCCAAGGGCCACTATTGAGATGGTGATCAGAATGAATACAACACCTTTTGTTTTTGAACCTCGTGTGTTCATAAAATACTCCTTTTAGAGTAGTTTCAGTTATCAATTCGGTTTTTCTGCGAAAAATCTTTCAGTTAAAGAGGCAAACTGATAACTGAAGACGCTAACAACTATTTCCGTATTAACATTTTTCGTGTGGCGGTGAAATCGCCTGCGGTGAGTGTATAGAAATACACGCCGCTTGCGACGGGTTCGTCGAAGGCGTTTTTACCGTCCCAATACGCGGCGCGGGAATGGCTTCGATAGATGCCAGCAGCCAAATGCCCTAACGCGAGCGTCTGAACCAACTTACCATCAGCAGCATGGATGGATATGCTAACATCAGACGGTGCTGCTAATT
Organism: Candidatus Poribacteria bacterium; assembly: GCA_022394775.1. GTDB lineage: Bacteria > Poribacteria > WGA-4E > WGA-4E > WGA-3G > WGA-3G. The sequence continues at coordinate 15,593 of JAGFCB010000250.1, read as the reverse complement.
GGTACGGAATCCACGTCTCTGGATTGAACGGATTCGGGTAGTTTGAGAGGAGTCGTGTCTTTTGCGGTGTTAATACTGTCAAGAGTTGCTCTAAGAAATGGATCCCTCTTTGAAAGGTTGCATCCGTAAGGTGTAGCCCTTGTGCTTGGCGGAGCCACTGGCGTACGTCTGCAGCGGTCATCAGTGCCACTGCCTGTGGATATAAAGTAGGTGCGGCAGCTGCTGCATCGAACGCGCCGGCAACAAGGACAACATCAACAACATCAACAAGACCATCCCCATTGATATCGGCACTGTTTTGCCCGCGCTGCCCGAGACGGGCACCAACGATTGCCAAATCTTGAATGTTCACGACTCCATCGCGATTAATATCCCCGAAGAGTGCTTCTGCGGGTTCTGGTGGTATCGTCACCTCCGCACTTTCCGTAGTGGCTTCCCACCGCTTTCCATCTGCATCCACAAGGTAGACTTGAGATGGGATCACTGTGGATGGTTTAAAATCGACGATCTCGAATGTAAGGGTGGCAAGTATGCCGTCGCCGTTACTTGCCTCGGCAAGTGTGTTAGCAGTGAGTTTTACCTTCTCCAGAGACCGAAAGTCCCCGCTGCTTGAGGATATGATGAGCGAAGACTTCCGGAAGGGTCCATCCGCTAAAAAGAACGGGTCGGCTGGTAGGTAGTCGCCGTTGGCAGCATCCGAGAGGCTTAGCGCGGTATCATCAAAGACCACAGTTGCCTGATATCCTGCGATGTTTTCGCCGCCTGCGATATTGAGGTTGAGTGTGAGTTGATCTCCGACATTAGGGGAAACGACCGGTGAGGGTGTAATGCTCACGGTAGCGTTAGATTGCTGTATCGCGGTAACAGGGAGTTGTGCGGTAAGGTGCTGATTATAGTTTGCTATGCGTGCTTTGACAGTAAAGGTAAGTGTCGCATCGGTATCAAAGTCAGTGCTATCAAATTCAAGTTTAACTGCTATCGCTGTGTCGCTGATGCGGACTACATCATCGGACCAATCATCAAAAGTAACACCGTCAATGCCGGAAACCGACACTGCGTCTTCTATAGTCCATTCATCAGGAAATCCATCAGCAAACTGACGACCGTTGAGTGTGAGGGTGACAGTACTTCCGTTCAGGTTCGCTTCTGTCAAGAGTCCCTCTGTTGAAGCCTCCAGGGATTCCTCTTCCGCCCTAACAGGAAATTGAAAGGTAAAGGCTTTATCATAGCCTATAGCAGTGGGACCAACGGTGAGAGTCAGTATAGCATCGGTATCTATGTTGCCCACAAACCCAAGTTCCATGACCATTTCAGTATCACTTACACCCGTCACAGTCCGCAGCACAACCCCACCTGCTGACCGCACCACAACATCCTGATCCCGCCATCCAATAGTGACCCCATCAATGCCGGAGACTGACACTGCGTCTTCAATGTCTGACCAACCGACAAAGCGGCGCCCAGTGAGCGTGAGTTTGATAGTGCTTCCGTCAAGCGTTGTCTCCTTCAAAGGAGTTTCCGTTGATGCCTCCAGGGATTCCTCCACTGCTGGAACAAGTAGTGTTGCAATGAGTGCGTTATTATAGCCTAATATTCCCTCTGCCCCCACAATGAAAGTCAGGGTGGCATCAGTGTCTATGTTGCCAGCAAATTCAAGTTCAATTGTCACTTCGGTGTCGCTGACACGATCTACATCAAAGAAGTCATCGAAAGTGGCCCCATCAATGCCGGAAACGGACACCGCGTCTCGGATATCAAAGGTATCGGCAAATCGCCGCCCGGTGAGTGTGAGTGTAATGGTGCTTCTATCGAGGTTTGCCTCTGTCAAGGGAGTCTCCGTTGATACGACCAGCGATTCCTCCATCGCTGTGACAGGGAATCCAAAAGTAAAGGGTTTATTATATCCTGATATGGCATCGGCACCGACAGTGAGGGTGAGCGTCGCATCTTCGTCAATGTTACCAGAAAAGTTCAACAGAACAACTATCTCCGTATCGCTCACACGTGACACATCCCACGATTCAAAAGCAACACCGTCAATGCCGGAGACTGACAACGCGTCTTCGATATCCCATGCCCTATCAGTGAACCGTCGCCCGTTGAGTGTGAGTGTGATGATGCTTCCATGCAAAGTTGCTTCTGTCAAGGGAGTCTCCGTTGAGGCGACCAGCGATTCCTCTACCGCTGTGACACGGAGTTGAAAGGTAAAGAATTTATCGTATCCTGATATGGCACCGGCACCAACGGTGAGTGTGAGTGTGGCATCGGTGCCTATGTTGCCAGAGAAGGTCAGTGGAACGGTCGCTACGGTGTTGCTCACGCGTTCCACATCCCACGATTCAAAAGCGACACCTTCAATACCAGAGACTAATACTGCGCGTCCGATATCCCCCTCATCAGCGAACTGTCGTCCGTTGAGTCTGAGGGTGATGGTGCTTCCATGCAAAGTTGCTTCTGTCAAGGGAGTCTCCGTTGAGGCGACCAGCGATTCCTCCAGTGCGGCAACAGGTAGTGTCGTAATGAGTGCGTTTCCATCATAACCTGCGATAGCCTCTGCCGCCACGGTGAAAGTAAGTGTGGTATTGGTGTCTATGTCGCCGGCAAACTCAAGTTCAACAGTTGCCACCGTGTCGTTCTCACGCTCCACATCGTCTACAGTAACACCGTCAATGCCAGAGATTGACAAAGCGTCTTCGATGCGCCATTCCCTATTAACAAACAGACCCCCACTAAGTGTAAGTGTAACGACGCTTTCATGTAAAGTTGCTTCTGTCAACGGTGCTTCAACAGATGCTGTGATTGTTGGATTTGCTTCCTGCGCGTAACTGATGTTTTGGGTGCCAAGGGTAACCATGAAAATGGTTACCAGAATGAATACAAAACTTTTTTGTTTTAGAACTTGTCTGTTCATAAAACACTCCTTTTATAGTAGTTGTCAGTTATCAGTTCGGTTTTTCTGCGAAAAAACCTTTCAGTTTTCAGTTAAAGGGGCAAACTAATGACTGAAGACGTTAACAACTATTTCCGTATTAGCATCTTGCGTGTAGCAGTGAAATCGCCTGCGGTGAGTGTGTAGAAATATACGCCGCTTGCGACGGGTTCGCCGATTTGTGATGTTGAAGGTGAGCGGTCATACACTTTTAGGACTTACGCAAAGCGCAATGAATTGCGCTACTACGAACCAGTTTGCTTTTGAGGAACACGCGTATTTCCAAGGTCCATCCGTTTGTAGTAAGGCGATTCATCCCCTGTCTGCGTAAGTCCTATTCCGTTTTAGTATTTTACTCGGCGATGGACTTGGCATCTGTCCCTTCAGCGTTTTGTTGTGCCAGAGTGACAAAAGATATGCTGAAGGTCAATGCTATCATTAAAGAGACTGAAACAAGGAATGTTGAGTTACTTTTCATGATATTTTCCTTTTAATTACATCCCGATGAACCTGAATTACATCCCGATGAACCTGAAAACAAAGGTGCAAAATCATTTGATCCAGATCCAATACAACCGGAACTATCATCCGATGACATTATGAGCCAATATAAGGCAACACTAACCAGACATCCAGCACCTGCTAAGCTCAGACGAGATGTTCGCATTTCTTTCGTATAGGTATCAGTGTAGATTGCAACGTATTCTGGTGATTTTCCAAGTAAGCGACGTGTCGGTGGATTTGGATCCATAAGGGCAGCAGTACCAACGGTAAAGACACTACATCCAACCCCTGCCAGACACCACATCACCCTCTGAGTATTATCTAAATCCGATTTGGCATCCGCTTTCGCAGTTTTTCTCAATTCTGCGTAGTCTGTTTCTGGTGTTGCCTCGTTCTCTATCTCTTTAGTGATTGATGCAGCAATGCTCAGAAATGACGTGCTGATGTATAACACTGTTGTGAAAAGAACAAAAATGTGAAACTTTGATCGAATAATCATTTGATGTCTCCTTGCTTTTGTCAGGCAGCCTCCTGGTTTGTCTCTATCGGGAGATCGCATCTACTTCATAATTAACATCTTCCGTGTCGCGGTGAAATCGCCTGTTGTGAGTGTATAGAAATAGACACCACTCGCGACGCGTTCACCGAATGTGTTTCTTCCATCCCAATACGCTGCACGGCTGCGGGTTTGATAGATGCCCGCGAATTGATGCCCGAGGGCTAACGTCCGAACAATTTGTCCATTTACAGCGTAGATTGTAATGGTAACCTCTGTCGGTTTCGCGAGTTGATAGGGTATCCAAGTTTCAGGGTTGAACGGGTTCGGGAAGTTTGCCAAAAGCGCGTTCTCTCTGTTAGCAGTGACGGTTATTTGTGCGGTGAGTGCCGGACCGTTGTAGCCTGCTATGGCACCTGCGCCGACGGTGAAGGTTAGGGTACTATCGGCATTGAGGTTTCCATCAAATTCGAGTTCAACAGTGATTTCAGTATCGCTTTTACGGTCTGGCTCGTGCCAAGGTATTGTAACACCATTGATACCCGACACCGACACAGCACCTCTGATACTAAAAGTGGAGCGCGCAAATTTTCTACCGCTGAGTGTCAGCGTGACAACGCTTTCATCAAGCGTTGCTTCAGTTAAGGGAGCTTCTGTTGAAGCGACGATTGATTCCTGCTCTCCGCTCACAGGAACTTGTGTGGTAAGAACGGGGCCATCGTAGTCCTCTATGGCACCTGTGCTGACACTGAGTATGAGTGTCGCATCAGTATCAAAATCGCCGTTGAACGCCAGTTCAACAGTCGCCTGTGTATTGCTGTCGCGGTCTACGTCGTCTACGGTCACGCCGTCAATACCAGATATCGACACAGCACGCTCAAGACTAAAGGAAGACCTCACATAATTGCGACCACTGAGTGTCAATGTGATGACGCTACCATCCAAGGTCGCTTCAGTCAACGGTGCTGCTGTTGAAGCGACGACAGATTCTTGCTCTCCACTCACAAGCACCTGTGCGGTAAGTGCTTCGCCGTTGTAGTTCGCAATGGCACCCGCGGCGACAGTAAAGGTGAGGGTTGCATCGGTGTCAATATCGCCGGTAAACTCAAGTTCAATGCTTGCTTCTGTATTACTGTTGCGGTCTACATCGTATATAGTCACGCCTTCAATACCAGATAGCGTCACAGCCTCCTCGATGGTCCAGCTGCTACCGGTGAAATGTCGTCCGGTGAGTGTGAGTATAACAACACTGTCATTAAGTGTCACTTCCGTCAAAGAGGCTTCTGTTGATGCGACGATAGATTCCTGCCCGCCAGTGACAGACACCTGTGTGGTGAAACCAGCCCCGTCGTAGTTCTCTATGGCACCCGCGTCAACAGTAAAGGTGAGGATAGCATCGGTGTCAATATCACCGTTGAATTCGAGTTCAAGAGTAATTTCAGTGTCGCTCTTTCTGTCTGGATCATGCCAAGGGATCGTTACGCCGTCAATACCAGAGACCGACACAGCATCTCTGATACTAAAGATAGAGCGTGCGTATTTTCGACCACTGAGTGTCAGCGTGATGACGCTTTCATCAAGTGTAACTTCCGTCAAAGGGGCTTTTGTTGATGCGACGATTGATTCCTGCCCGCCAGTGACAGACACCTGTGTGGTGAGAACAGGGCCGTTGTAGCCTAATAGCGCGTCCGGGCCGACGGTAAAGGTGAGTATAGTATCGGCATCAAAGTCCCCGGTGAACTCAAGTTCAATACTTGCTTCTGTATTACTGTTGCGGTCTACATCGTATATAGTCACGCCTTCAATACCGGATAGCGTCACAGCCCTCTCGATGTCCCAGCTGCTATCGGTGAACCATCGTCCGTTGAGTGTGAGTGTGACAATACTGTCATTAAGTGTTGTTTCTGTCAACGGAGATTCCGTTGAGACGGTTATTGATTCCTGTGCGCCTGTAACAGGTATTTGTGCGGTGAGTGCGGGTCCATTATATCTCAACAGTGCATCCGCCTTGATCGTAAAAGTGAGCAACGCATCCGCGTCAAAGTCGCCGTTGAATTCCAGTTCGATAGTGATTTGTGTGTCGTTTTTTCGGTCAGGTTCATGCCATGGGATTGTCACGCCATCAATGCCGGTGACCGACACAGCATCTCTGATTTTGAAACTGGATCGTTCGTAAGTCCGTCCGCTGAGCGTGAGCGTGACGACACTGCCATCCAGCGTGACTTCCGTCAAGGGTGCTTCCGTTGATGCCACCACGGATTCTTTGCCGCCAGTGACAGTTATTTGTGCAATGAGTGGGGGGCCGTCGTATTCGGCGATAGCGTCCGCACCGACGGTAAAGGTGAGGATGGCATCCGTGTCAATGTTGCCTTTAAATGTGAGTTCAACCGTGAGTTCCGTATCGCTGATACGATCCAGATCAAACCAACGAAAAGTGACACCCTCAATACCAGAGACTGTCACAGCATCTCTGATATCGAATTTGGATCGCTCGTAAATGGCACCGTTGAGCGTGAGCGTGACGACACTGCCATCGAGTGTTGCTTCTGTTAAGGGTGCCTCAGTTGCCGCGATGACCGATTCTTGTCCGCCGTTAACAACTATTTGTGCGATGCGTGCGGGCCCGTCGTATTCGGCGATAGCCCCCGCTTCAACTGTGAAGGTGAGCGCGGCACTGCTGTCAAGGTTACCGGTGAATTCAAGTTCAAAGGTGATTATTGTGTCGCTCACACGTTCTATCCCAAAAAATCCGACAGTCACGCCTGCGATACCGGAGACTGAGACAGCGTTATCAATATCAGAGTTAGATCGGACGTAAGTGCCATTGTTGAGCGTGAGGCGGATAATACCGCCGTTGAGGGTTGCTTCTGTCAGAGGCTGTGTCGCGGTAGCCGTGATTGTAGGTCTTTCTTCGACCACGGCAGTGACAAGTATTGCCGTGATGAGTGCGGGGCCGTCGTAGTTCGTGATGGCATCTGCACCGAGGGTGAAGGTGAGGATGGCATTCGTGTCGAAATCTGTCCTGTCAAATGTCAGTTTAACAGTCACTTTTGTATCACTGACGCGTACTACATCGGACTGGAGGAACGTAACACCGTCAATGCCGGATACCTGCAAAGCGCGGCTGATGTCGGCACTGGATTGTGTATATACGCCGGTTGACAGTGTGAGTGTAACAATACTCTCATCAAGGGTTGCTTCAGTTAAGGCGTGTGATGCATAATAGGCCGTTATTGTGGGTGCCCGCTCTACAACTGCCCTGACGGGTAATTGTGTGGTGAGTGCTGTGCCGTTGTACCCTACGATAGCATTCGCGCCGAGTGTGAAGGTGAGCGTGGCATTTGTGTCAAAATCCGTACCATCAAATATGAGTCCAACGTTCACCTGTGTATCGCTGAGGCGTTTGATGTTAAAACTGTCAATAGTGACCCCGTTAATACCGGATACCGTCACACTGTTTCCTACCGTATACTGAGACTCGTAGATACCGTCTTTTAGGGTGAGTGTAACCACCCCGCCATTGAGTGTAGTTTCCGTTAAGGGGGGGCTTGTTGATGCAGTCACCGATTCCGCATTCGCGGTGACGCGTGCCGTCGCAGTGAGTGCAGGACCATCGTAGTTCGCGATTGCATCCGCTTTGACTGTGAAGGTGAGTGTGGTATCCGTGTTGAGGTCTGTCGCGTAGAATGTCAGTTGAACTGATAATTCTGTATCGTTTAGACGGGTTACATCAAACGGTTTAACGGTTACACCCCGAATACCAGAGACTGTTACGGGGTCGCTGAGCCAGTTTTCATAGACTCGGTTGTTCAAACGCAGTATCACAACGCTTCCGTCCAGCGTTGTTTCCGTTAGCGGTTGCGAAGTTAGCGTGAGCGTTGGGCTTTCTTGGTCTTCCAGATCAATGATAATAATAATGACTGTAATAGTAATCGCGGCGTTACCATCGGAGGCGGTAACCGTTACGGTGTAGGTATTCTTTGTTTCATAATCCAGATCAGCATGGGTCTTCAGTTGTCCAGTGGTGTCATCAATTTCAAAAGATTTCGCATCGAGGCCACTGAGGGTATAGGTGAGGGAATCGTTATCCGCATCTGTCGCTGCAATCGGGCTCCCGATATTTGTACCTTTCGCAGTATTTTCAGCCACAGTGCGCTGGGTGTAATTCCCATCCACGAACCTCGGTGTGGTATTTGTGGGTATTTCGGTGCTTGTACCAATTACATTGATGGTGACAGCGATTTCATTACGCAGGCTCCCATCGGAGACAGTAACGGTTACGGTATAGGCTGTCTGGGCATTGTAATTATGTGCTGCTTTGGTTGTCAATTGGCCGGTTGTGCTATCAATGTTGAAAGCTGCTGCATCCGTGCCACTGAGATGATAGGTGAGTGGGTCATTGTCCGCATCTGTCGCTCCCACTGGTTTCCCGATACTTCCGTTCACGACTGTGCGAGTGGTAGTGGCGCCGTCGGTGAACACGGGGGGTTTGTTGATTGTCCATCCCATATCTTCGAGCATACCGAGGGCAATGGGACCGGGGTTGTGAATCGCTTCTTGGTCATCAAGATATGCGGTCATTAGGGAATTCGCGTTGCCAGCGGGGAAAGTGATCTCATCCAAATGGGTGTAGCTTGAACCTTGTTCCCATGAACTGGGTGCATAGAGATGCGGGAAAATACCGCCGTTTGCTTGCGCACCTTTTTTCCCATTCCAGAAGAGGTCGTTACTTGTGAATTGATTTTCAAGCGCGTAGGACGGATCCGGGAAAGACATAATAGTTTTTCCTGATCCATTTTCTACAAAGAAATCGTAAATCTGCGCTAATTTAGGTCGGCGTGCTCTGAGTTCGCCGCCGTTAGAGGACCCGGAAAATCTCCACGTTGAACTCTTATCTACAGTCGCAAAACTGCTGAACCCAAGCCCGTGAGCGATCTCATGCAGCACGGTACTCACGAAGTCCGTTTTTCCCGGTGGTGTGTTTCCATCCGTTCCGAAATACCAATTTGCGTCTTCGTGGCTGTTGAATCGTGTGATAATATCGGGTTCACCATCTGTGATGTCTCTACCGGCACCGTTATCAGCGAGTGCTTCTGGGAACCACAAATCCAAGGCTCTGGAAGACTTCCAGCCTGCGGGACGCGCCCCGCCTAAAATAATAGTGCCATCCTCAAATCCGCCGAAGTCTATGAAAGATGCGTCAATCCTGATCGGCACGGGTGACCGGAGAAGCGAGTTCCAAATATCGACTGCATATTGAAACGCTGCCATCGCTTCGTCCGTAAAGCCATCATACGTTACAATGAATTGTGATGGCACCGTCGTGAGAGCGTCATCTCGCTGGAACAGATTCAGCATCGGGGGTGGGATGCTTGTGTTCGCGTTATTGTTGGTGCCATATAAAATGCTCATCCCTTCGAGTGCTTCTTCTCTGCCCGTTGGGTTGACTACGGTTGGCTTTTCAGATGTTTCTGATGATTGCCTGGGCACCTCAACTCGGCTCATGGCATGAGGGGTTAATCCAATCAGAAGGCATATTGAGAAGGAAATTGTCAATAGTATTTTTGTGGATTTCATAGCGGCTGTAATCCCTTTATCGGTGTGATTTGCAACATATTCTTTTGATAAGGGCAAGATTTACACAAAATTCATTCGTTTGCTTGCGAGATAGAAAACCTGGAAGGTTGAATGGACAGAGGTGTAGTGGAGATCCCGCCTTCCGTTTCTTCTACCGTTCCCATCCTTAATATTGCATGTTGTCTGCAAGTCCTCAATATAATACCTCTGTCCCATTCCCCCTAATTATAGGGATAATTCGTTTTTTGGAATTGTTGCTCAGCGGATTATCTGTAAGTTCTAACCACCTCAGGTTTTTTAATCCTTTAAGGGGATTTAGGTCCACAATGTGGTTACCTTTGAGGATCAACACTTGCAAGTTTTCTAATCCTGCGAGTGGGCTAATGTCCACAAGAAAGTTGGAGTGAAGCTGCAGCTCTCGCAAGTTTTCTAATCCTGCGAGCGGGCTAATGTCCACAAGAGAGTTGTAGGCAATCCACAGCCCTTGCAAGTTTTCTAATCCTGCGAGCGGGCTAATGTCTTTAATTTCATTGTTGCTGATGTTTAACTCTTTCAAGTTTTTTAATTCCGCAAGAGAACTTATATCTACAATATCATTGGCATTAAGGTTCAGCACTACAAGGTTTTCTGCGTATTCAAGTCCGGTCAAATCAGAAATCGGTGTGTAATCAAGACCTAAAAGAGAATCAAGAACTCCATAACTATATTCCGCGTCCAATTCAGTGAGTTTGAGCATATCTGCTACTGTGATTGGTATGTCGTTAGGGATGTCAAGTTCCAATTTAATCTTACTGCGCAGCTCAGCATCACGGATAAGGTCATCTTCAACAGTGTCAACGGGATCAACAATAGGATCAACAGAGACCTCCGTCTCCGTACATCCGAAGAAAAAGAGGACATACACTAAAACGATGCTGATCACTGAGATACTTCTTGTTAGGATAAAAAACTCCTTACCACAAAATTATATAGATGTCGCCCCTCTGGGGCAGAACCACTTATGGTGAATTGTCAGAACCATTCAGTTCTCGGTTTTTTAGTCCAACGTAGGGGCTGGGCTACGCCCCCTGCCGCGTGTAAAAATAATTACGGGCTTCGCTATAATCTTCATGAAACCTCACCAGCGAAAGCGTTGCCTAAGTGCCACACATCTCATGTTATTTATAGTTTGTATCAGACCCCATGAGTTATACGCATCGTATGCGTTAGACTAACAGGTAGATGTATTTGCATCCCCAACACGCTCTTCATGGCGGTTGATATGACACGTGAGAAGGCTACCTCTGTTAGGTGTGTTTACATAGCACTCCGCTGGAGTGCGATCGCTTCATCACGCTTTTCTATAGATATATTGCTCCGCTGGAGCAAAGAGACTTCTTGACATCTAAGGATGTGGTGTGCTTTTTGTAGGATCGAGTTGTGCTCGCGAGTTTTCGGGCATAGTCAGGCAGCGCGAGTAAAACTCGCTCCTACAAGGCGGGTTCGATTTGCCGAAATGTTTACACACCGAGTCGGCTGACGTTCAATGAGGTTCAAGAAGATGCCAGCGAACCCAACGCAACCCGTTCATTACGAAGGCTGGGAAGTTAATAAACATCAGCCTCCCAGCCATCATAAGGTCATTTGATACTATTTCCTTATTAGCATTTTTCGTGTAGCGGTGAAGTCGCCTGCAGTGAGTGTGTAGAAATAGACACCGCTTGCGACGGGTTCCCCGAAAGCGTTTCTACCATCCCAATACGCCGCGCGGCTGCGGTTTTGATACATACCCGCGGGTTGATGTCCGAGTGCTAACCTTCTGACGACTTGTCCATCTACGGCGTAGATCGTCAGTGCTACATCCGCATCTTTCGCCAAGTGATACGGTATCCATGTTTCCGGGTTGAACGGGTTAGGATAGTTCGGCAGCAGTGCTGTCTCTTTCGGGACTAAAACTAACAGGAGTTGTTCTAAGAAGCGGATACCGCTTTGCAACTTCGGATCCGTGAAATCTAAGCCTTGTGCCTGGGTCAGCCACCCTCGAATATCAGCGGCGGTGAAGGTTGCAAGTGCCGCGGGCTGCAGGGACGGGGCTGCAGGCGCTTGACCGAGTGCCCCTGCTACAAGTATCAGGTCCTGTACGTTTACAACGCCATCGCCGTTAACATCTGCAGCATTGGGACCGGATTGCCCGAGGCGTCCAGCAACCATTACCAGATCAGAGATATCCACCACACCATCCAGATTGACATCATAATTTGTCAACTCCGGGGAGATGTCATTGATGACGATCCCGATACCGGGGGTGCTGATGTCGTCTTTATCTCCGTAATACGTAAGTTGATCCTCGGTTAAATTCGCGTCCGCGGCGGAAATCCAGCCTCCTGCTTGGGTGCCATCGAGCGGTACACTGTTGGCATAGCGGCGAATCAACGAAGTCCGATGTCCGGCTCTGGTTTTCCCTCTATTCTGCCCATAAGGTAGTTGCCATTGGGTGACACCACCATCAAGGTTACCAGCCTCGTCCACCAAGTTCCCTTCATCATCAAGCAGTTTTACATAGAAACCTTCTGTACTGAGCCATGTCGTCCAGAAACCAATAGGTAACGGTGTTCGCCAGTCAAGTTCATAAACCTGATCCTTAGCGAGGTTCTTTGAGTTTGAATCACTGGAACCTACCACCAGAACAACGTCATTTGGCCAAAGCCTCGGTGCATCACCCCAGAAATCATCCCTAAAGGTGATCGTCGCATTTACCGGTCCAGTTAATTCTGGTGAGGCTACATTCTGAATTATCAGTTTCCATCCCGCCAGATTGATGATGTCCGGTCCAGCGTTGTTTAATTCAATCCATTGGACTGGTGTGAAACTTCTTTCCGAACCAAACATAATTTCACTCATACTGATAACGCTTTGTCCCTGAGCGAGTGGAGGCGATCCATCCGTAGTCGGTGTCCTTTCGTCTACGTCAATAATCGTGATAGCCACGGTGATGGCATCGGTGCGACCACCATCGGAGACAGTAACGGTTACCGTGTAGGCGTTCTTCGTTTCAAAGTCAAGCGGTGCCTTGGTTTTCAACTGTCCGGTGGTGCGAACAATGCTAAAGGCTGCCGCATCCGTGCCACTCAGGGTGTAGGTTAAGGTGTCGTCATCTTCATCTGTAGCAGAGACAGGGCTCCCAACATTGACACCCGCAGGTGTATTCTCTTTGATAAAACGCGTCGTGCGACTCCCGGCAAAAGCGGGCCCGCTGCTCTCGTCTACGTCAATGATAGTGATCGCAACCCTGATGGTGTCTGTGAGGATAGCGTCAGAGACCTTTACGATCACCGAATAGGCATTTTTAGTTTCATAGTCAAGAGCGGCTTTGGTTTTCAGCTGCCCAGTAGTGCCGTCTATGTCAAACGATGCCGCATCCGTGCCACTCAGGGTATAGGTCAAGGTATCACCGCTGTCAGTATCTTTAGCAGACACCGCTTCACCAATATGTACACCCGCGGGCGTGTTTTCCGGTATGGATCGCTCCGTGCTACTTCCAGCGAAAACCGGCGCGCTGTTCTCGTCTACGTCAGTAACCTTGATCCCAACACTAATGGAGTCCGTGAGCTCGCCATCAGAGACGGTAACGGTCACCGAGTAAGCGTTCTGTTTTTCATAGTCGAGCGGGGCACTGGTTTGCAACTGTCCGGTCGTACTGACGATACCAAACGACGACGCATCCGTGCCATCAATCGAATAGGTCAGGGTATCTCCATCAACATCCGTAGCGGTGATAGGACTGCCGATATTTCTCCCAGCGGGTGTGTTTTCGGGTATGGATCGCTCCGTACTACGACTCGCGAAAACCGGAGCGCTGTTCTCCGCCACGTCCGTGATATTAATAGCAACACCGATGGTGTCTGTGAGGGTGCCATCGGAGACGATAACAGCCACCGAATAGGTGTTCTTTTTTTCATAGTCAAGCGGATCACGGGTTTGTAACTGTCCAGTCGTGCTGACAATACCAAAGGACGCTGCATCTACGCCACTGAGGCTATAAGTTAAGACATCCTCGTCTTCATCGGTAGCCGTAACGGGCGCACCGATGTTTTTGCCGGCAGGTGTGTTCTCAGCCACAGAGCGTTCCGTAGCATTACCCTCTATGAACTCCGGCGCGTGCGCTGTGGGTGTTTCGTTTACGTCCGTGACGTTGATGGCAACACCGATAGTATCCGTCCCACCATTACCATCAGAGACAAGGACTGCCACCGAATAGACATTCCTCTGTTCATAATCGAGGGGCGCGCGGGTTCTCAACTGTCCCGTCGTGCTGACAATGCCAAACGATCCCGCATCTACACCACTCAGACTGTAGGTCAAAACATCCTCCTCATCTGCATCTTCAGCGACGACGGGGGCACCTATGTTTCTGCCAGCGGGTGTGTTCTCAGGAATTGAGCGTTCCGTGGCACTGCCTTCTACAAACACAGGCGCGTTGTTCTCTTCTACGTCCGTGACGTTGATAGCGACACCGATGGTGTCTGTGCCACCTTCACCATCAGAAACGAGGACCGCTACTGAATAGGTGTCCTTTTTTTCATAGTCAAGCGGATCACGGGTTTGTAACTGTCCAGTCGTGCTGACAATACCAAAAGACGCTGCGTCTACACCGCTCAGACTGTAAGTTAAGATGTCCTCCTCATCTTCATCTTCAGCGACGACGGGCGCACCTATGTTTTTGCCAGCGGGTGTGTTCTCAGCGACAGAGCGTTCGGTGGCACTACCCTCTACGAAAACCGGTGCGTTGTTCTCCTCTACGTCCGTAACATCAATCGTGACACCAATCGTATCTGTGGCACTGCCGTCAGAGACGGTGACAATGACAGCGTAGGTGTTCTTTTTTTCATAGTCAAGCGGATCACGGGTTTGTAACTGTCCAGTCGTGCTGACGATGCCAAACGACCCTGCATCTGCGCCGCCGAGAGTGTAGGTCAAGGTATCCTCGTCCGCATCCGTAGCCGTGACGGGGCTGCCGATGTTTTTGCCAGCGGGTGTATTCTCCGCTACAGAGCGCGTTGTGCTACTGCCCTCCGTGAAAATTGGGGCATGATTCACGTTCGGATCCCCAGTAGGTTTAGGTATCCCGAGTGCAAAACTGAGGGTATTATCGGCACTGCTCGGTTTGGTCAGACTATAGCCGAAATGGCTTGTCGGCAGTGCTGGCAGAGTTCCAATCACCGCTGTGATCGCATTTGATGTGCCGGGGGTGCGGATCACGGTGAGGGGTTCACCTTCTATGCTACCAGCGGGAATCGTGATGGTAGTTGCGCCGCCATCAATGCTGCCGTTTGTAACAGTAACCGGCAGCACAAGATCGAAAGGTGCGCCAATGGCTGTTGTCGCCTTGAATTGGTTGTCCCCAACCTTCTCCAACGACACAGCGATGGATAAACCGACGGTGTTGTCACCGAGATAGAGTGAATTTAACGCAGAGAGTCCAGAAAAGAGAGCATCGGGTAGACTGCTGAGCTGATTGGAAGACACACTGAGCCAATTCAACGAAGAGAGCCCTGAAAATATATTTGCTGGCAAGCTGCTGAGTTGGTTATTACCTAAGTCCAGTCCGGTCAACGCAGACATTTCGGAAAATATATCTGCGGATAAACTGTCCAAACTATTGTAAGACAAGTTGAGTCTGGTCATGGCAGAGAGTCCAGAGAAGACCGCATCGGGCAAACTGCTGAGTTGGTTACTGCCTAAGTCAAGACTACTCAACGAAGACACCCCTGAAAAGATGTCCGCAGGCAGACCGCTCAGCGTGTTTTTCGCTAAGGAAAGCGAGCGCAGCGCGGACAAACCATCAAAGTCGCCAGTTTTCAGTGCGGTGATGCTCTGGTCGCTCAGGTTAAGGTTGGTAATTAAAGCCAAGTGTGCAGCGGTCACATCGTCGGCAGCATCTACGCCTGGCACCAGAGCGACAATCGTATCTTGGACCTGTTGTGTCCGATCTTTGACGGGGGTCAATTCAGGTGCGTTGTTTTGTGCTTGTGCGTCGTTTGTGCCTTGGACACCGTATATTAACAACATTGTAGTGACGATTGATAACATAATTTTTCGGTTCAGGAT
>JAGFCB010000120.1 GCA_022394775.1 Candidatus Poribacteria bacterium | reverse complement strand
GGGTGTTTATGCAACAGATAACCGAGGTCTGTTGCGGGAGAATATGTGGTTGATATTGTCAATAACATAACAAAGTTCCAAGAAATATAGCGGATATTGTGCTATCCTACGCGGTGTTTGGACAATTGTGACGTTTGTAACGTCACATGTGACGTGCAGAAGCCACGTGTGACGCGGAATGTGACGTGAATTTACGTTTTTTTCACTAAGGCTTAGCTACTCTATTTAATTCTTGCTGGGGTTCTTTATCGATTGTTCTGAAATATCACAAGCACAGATTTTACTCCAAAGAGATACCAAATGGTATCTTTTTTCCTTTTGGTAACTTTCTGATTTGCACCCTAAACCCAGTCTCCACAAGCGTTTTCGGATGTTTTTTGTATGATCCTCCATTGGGAAAAATAATTTTGTGATAACATTTTCGGTGCTGCGTACGTGATAAGAATAAAACCCAAACTTATTTTTAGTATAGTATAATTATACTGTGTTTTCGTACGGGTGTCAAGTCTTTTTTTCCGCAAGAATCGGAGTTACAAACTCCTCCTACAAGAGTGATACCTAACAATTGAAGATTCTGGTGGGTAACTTAGCAAAATTTGTTTTAAACTCCAAAAAGCAGTATAATAAAATTAATCTCTTTGTCCAACACTCTGCATCGAAAAACACTATTGAAACTATCCTCGGAGAATATTGCGAAATGGCAGATTTTGATTCGCTTTCATACACACCGGCATATCCGGGACCGAATGATGACGTGCTTGAGGCGCAGGCACGCGTTTGCACAGGGCCCCATCAGACACGTCCATTGGGTGTAACCGCTACGGATTTCCCGCAACCGGCACCTATTCTTGAAATAGTTTTAAAATCTATAACGGGTGAACTACCGGCATCGGATACAGCATCAGCGGCTCAGATGGGTGCGTTTTTCGCGGCGATGACGCTCCGTGCGTATTTCCCAAAAGAGACACAGTGGAGCCGAGCAGAAGAAGCAGCGTTTCGTAAATACCACTCGGCATTGACAGAGCAACTTCCACCGGAAATTCAGTATCTCATGACCCCGGAACAAGGTTATGTTCCAACGAACGCAACAGAAGCGGTTGTTGTGAACGCGCTGGAAAAGATTTTACGGGCAAAACATTTAAGTTACGCCGAAACGCGTGAGATGTGTGAGGCAATCCTGAGTGATGATGTCAACCCCGCTTTCAAAGGTGCGGCACTTATCGGGCAACGGATGAATCGCGAAACATATCAGGAGGTCAGAGGTTACCTCGATGCGTTTTTCGGACCGGAAGCGGTTCAACCGATTGATGTTGTAGCGTTAACGCACTTTGGACAACCTTACGACGGCGCGACGCGTTATTTTCGTCCGACCCTATTCGTGGCTGCGGTGCGTGCTGCGCTTGGTGAGGCATCACTGCTTCACAGT
This sequence comes from Candidatus Poribacteria bacterium, assembly GCA_022394775.1. GTDB lineage: Bacteria > Poribacteria > WGA-4E > WGA-4E > WGA-3G > WGA-3G. The sequence continues at coordinate 5,659 of JAGFCB010000120.1, read as the reverse complement.
GTGGACGCAATGCCACCGAAAAACGGTGTGACAGAGGAAAGTATCCTGAAGGCATTGGGTGCTAACACAGCCCTATCGCTCGCTGAAACAGCTTCACTGATTACAAACACATCAGTGGGGTTTGGGTATATCAGTCAACGTGAGTATTGCCGCGCCGCTTACGATTTGCGTGAATTGCGGGTGCATATCAAGAAACGTCCACCGTGGGCAGCAACGGAAAAGGCGCAGCAGTTTTTTTCGGCGCGTGAAGCAAACTACATGGTGCTTGGCTACTATCATATCGGTTATGAGAAACCGCTGCTTCAATTAGCATGGGAACGTGGATTCGATGCCGCCGTCGCTATCAAAGGTGAGGAAGGGACAAGCCATTATGCACTCCGCCTTGGTAAGCCTTCTACGAGCGATAGGTTGGCGATCAATTATTCACAAGGCTTCCGTCGTGCAAGCGATACGCGCGAAGATTTTGCTATGGATATAGATCCAGCGGATTATGGTTTTGACTATGCGAGGAGTCCGCGTCCAGCAGTTGTGAGTGCGGAAGGGTATGCGGCATTAGGTGTGGCAGCACTCTCCGGCGAAAAGGGTCATATCTACGATCGGATTCTGCTGAACGCGGCGATGGTAGATTACCTATTGGGGATTTGCCCAGAACCTGCGGAAGCATTGGCGCGAGCGCGGTCGGTGATGGAGAATGGACGCGCGTTGGAACATTTACGGGCGTACGTCAGAGAGAGTGGCAGTCAGCCATCAGCAATCAGTGATCAGTAAAACAGCAGTCAGCCATCAGAGGAATGTTATCAGTCAAGGAGCGTTCGCCGAAGCACGAGACCCCGGTGAACAGAGGTTTGCTGCGTAAGCCGCTATAGTTTTAGAGGCGGCAGAATTAAATGTAGCCTGTTGAGCCGTCGGGACGGATGGGAGAGGTGCGTTGCCAATGGATGTATTCGTTGTCCGTGATTGCATCCTCATTCACGTCCACACCCAAGCCGGGACGGTCACGCAATTCCAAGTAGCCATCTTTTGGTAGATAAGGTTCATCCACCCAAGCGTTCCATTCTGTCTCAGTAGGTAGGAGATATTCCAAGATTTTGAAATTCGGGGATGCGGCGGCAAAATGCACATTGACAGCCGTGGCAAGGGGTCCCATCGGATTGTGTGGTGCGACGCTGACGTAGTGTGCTTCAGCAATTGCTGCGATTTTGCGCATCTCTAACAATCCACCACAGACACATACATCTGGTTGGATGATGTCGGCACCTTGCCCTGCGATGATGTCCAAGAACTCAAAGCGGGTGTAGAGGCATTCTCCTGTTGCCAGTGGTACTTGCATTTGGGAACGGAGGCGTGTCCATGCGGGCATGTGTTCGGGACGGAGGGGTTCCTCGTAAAAATATGGATCGTAAGGCGCAAGGGCATTTGCGAGTTGGAGCGCACGGATTGGCTCGAAGATTTTGGCGTGTGGATCGAAGGCGATCTCCCAGTCTGCTGGTGTGTTTTCCCGGATCTGTTGAAAATAGGTAGCGGCTGCATCGCAAACGCGTCCCCATCGATTCGCATCCGGGTCGAGTTGGTAGGGACCGGTCTTGAAAGCGGTGAACCCCCACTCTTCATGGAGTTTATGCGCTTGATCCGCGGCTTCGATGCCGTCTCTGCCGCCGATACCCCGGTAGATACGGATACGATCTCGTGCATGTCCGCCGAGAAGCATGTAGACGGGTAACCCTGCCGCTTTTCCGCTGATGTCCCAGAGTGCGTGATCTACGGCAGAGATGACGGCGAGTCCTGCGCCACCAGGTGGAAAACGGAACTGCTGGTGCAGTTTCATCATGATATACTCAATCCGCCTCGGATCGTCGCCTTGAATCATCTCGAAGATATAGTCAGCGATGGGTTCGACAGAGAGATCGGGACCTGTGGAATAGGCTTCCCCCCATCCGTAGAGTCCTTCGTCAGTTTCGACTTTGATGAGGCCGCGGGGTCGGTTGCCAAAGCGTGCCATAAAGGTTTTGATAGCAGTGATTTTCATGTGCTTAAAGTCCTACGACTCTTGTAGATTTTGCGCGAACGCCTCCAAGCTTTGCGTCCGAGGAACTGTGCGGAGCAATTCCTTAAGACGTTCCAAATCCTCAATCGTTTCAAGCCTTGGTTTCAAGGCTTGCACCGCTTCGGGTTGAAACTGATCGCTCAGCAATGTCAAAATTGAGTTGATAGTGCCCATTTTTTGTCCACGTTCAAGACCGCGTTCAAGACCACGTTCAAGACCACGTTCAAGACCGCGTTCTTCTGCTTCTTGAAGATGTGCTTGGAAAAAAGGAGATTCTTGCATAATGCCCTCCGGTAAACGTTCGTCAATCAGTTGTTTGTTATAAACTAAACCACCAAAGATACCCAAAGCTGCGCGTAAGAGATCCAGATCCTCCGAACTAGCTCCGGAAACAGCCGTTGTATCAATACATCTGTCCAACCATCGGATTTCGCTCATTCCCGCAGGCGGTTTCATCAACGGGGTCAAGGGCAACAAACCCGGCTCCTGCAGCTCCAAAATAGACTCCCCATCTATCTCGACCAATCGAACCACTCTATATGTGTGTTTATACTCGCAACCATACCCACTGTATGCGTAAAAACCTGGATCATCCAACCCAGCACGAGGATGCAGGTAGAGAACGCTGCAGTAGACATTCATCTGATGTTCCCTAATCAAAAAACCATTATAGCCTGCAAAACGAAAAGGCATCGGTTCGCGACTATTATAAGATTGAATCTCGTTGTGGAGGATAGCAATTTCGTCTGGGAACCTTACCTTCAGTGTGCTATCGGTGTGGTGCGTTTTGAGCGTGATCTGCTCGGTTGCTAATGCCTCCAATACAACAAGGTTTGGATATTCAAGAATGTGCTCAGCGAAGGGCTTTGGATAGCCTAAGGTTACAAATTTGGCTGCACTGTCATAACGTTGACTCATAAAAGTAGTATATCACAGTGTGCCAAATCCTACCAATCTTTTTTAACGTTCTGACAAAGGCGTGGTATGAAACGGTGATGCAGGTAGCCCTTCCTTGTTCACGAAATTTGGCTCGGCACTCTGATGCCACCCGAATCGGACGGCGACTGGAGTTTCGACACCTTCGCTGGAGACGACGATTGTATCACCATCAATTGTTGCTTGAGCTTCAACGAATTGCTTATCATCACCGACGATTTCAAACCATGTGAGCGGTTTTTCATCTTGCGAGGTTAAGCCACTACCCACGTGATCAAACGTGAGTCGGATTGTGTTTCCTTCGACCGTCATTGATTTGTAGAGCGGACCGGAGTAGGTCACGTCATCCCTACCGTAGTCCTTCGCAAGTGCCCACAACGCCAGCCGTCTACCGACTTCCTGTTTGTTTCGTGGATGGACATCTCTGGGGTCGCCAATGTCGGTGGTTACAGCCATACCGGTATTTGGCAGTACCAACGTTTCTGTTTGTGCTTCCCAGATTTGCGGTAGGAAAAACTGACCTCCGTCTTGATTACTGTAATTGAAGGGAGCGAGTTGCACGAAATAGAACGGGAAATCGCCTTGTCCCCAGACTTCGCGCCACCCGTTGATGAGTGCCTTCATTTTCTCGTGATAGATCCTACCATCCTGATGGTTGGATTCGCCCTGATACCAGAGTGCGCCGCGTATGCCGTAAGGAATGATCGGATGCACCATACCGTTGTAGAGAGCCGTCGGTCTCCCTGCGTCCGTTAACGGATGCGTATTGTCAGGCATCGGTTTAAGCTGCGCATCGGTTTCCAATGCTTTACGGGTTTCGGCTATCCACGCTTCTATCGCGTTTGTTTTTTCTGGGAGTTGCGAGCGATGGTGCGCCTGTATGTCTTCGACTTCCTTGCTTATAGATGCAAGTGCAGGTACACCGGCAAAACCTACTGGGGGTGTCCACGGTTCAATGAGGGTACCGCCCCACGAGGTATTGATTAGCCCGATCGGAACATCGAGATTCTTATAGAGTTTCCGCCCGAAATAGTAAGCGACAGCGGAGAAATTGGGGATCGTCTCAGGTGAGGTTTCGTACCAATCCGCCTCTACATCTTGCTGAGGTAAACCTGACGGTACTTTCGGGATATGGAACAGTCGGATTTTTGGATACATCGCTGCTGCGATTTCTGCCTCGTTATCATTTGAGATACTTACGGGCCATTCCATGTTTGACTGCCCGGAACAGACCCAGACTTCACCGAAAAGCACGTTCGTCAGTTCGAGAGTGTTACTGCCTGTGATTCGGAGTGTATAGGGGCCGCCAGCTGCCATAGCGGGGAGTTTGATCTGCCAGTTGCCATCAGCGTCGGCAACTGCGGTTATTGTTGAAAGGGGTTCGACATCTTCGGCTTCAGTACTGAGTGTTATGGTAATCTCTTCGCCTGGGGGTGCCCACCCCCAAATAGGTGCCTGCATGTCGCGCTGCAGTACCATGTTGCTGCCGAAAACACGCGGCAATATGACCTCGGCGAACGCGAGACTTCCGATGAAAAGTGGTAAAAAACCGATGAGAAATAGCAGCGTTAGTTCCATATTTTTGTTCCTTTAATTAGATAGTTACGAGATGCATAAGTCAAGTCATACGGATTTCGCGATAGTGGCTATCAACTATTTTACCATGAATCCGTGCGGAACGGGGATGCTGGGAGCCCTTCCTTGTTCACGAAATTTGGCTCGGCACTCTGATGCCACCCGAATCGGACAGCGACTGGATTCGCGACACCTTCGCTGGAGACGACGATTGTGTTACCGTCAATTGTTGCTTGAGCCTCGACAAACTGCTTATCATCACCGGCGATTTCAAACCATGTGAGCGGTTTTTCATCTCGCGACATCAAGCCACTGCCGATAGCATCAAAGGTGAGTCGGATGGTGTTGCCTTCGACCGCCATTGATTTGTAAAGTGGGCCAGAGTGTGTTACATCCTCTCTGTCGTAGGTTTTGGCGAGTGCCCATAACGCTAACCGTCTGCCGACTTCCTGCTTGTTTCGTGGGTGGATGTCTCTGAGGTTACCGATGTCAGTTGTCACAGCCATGCCGGTATTCGGAATTGCCAATGTCGCTGTCTGTGCCTCCCAGATTTGCGGTAAGAAAAATGGACTGGCATTGCGTCCACCGTAATTGAAGGGTGCGAGTTGCACGAAATAGAACGGAAAACCACCTTGTCCCCAGACTTCGCGCCAGCCGTTGATAAGTGCTTTCATTTTTTCGTGGTAGAGCATTCCATCTCGGAGGTTTGATTCTCCTTGATACCAAAGCGCGCCGCGTATAGCGTAAGGGATAATCGGGTGTACCATGCCGTTGTAAAGTGCCGTTGGTCGCCCTTGATGCTTTAATGGGTGTGTATTGTCAGGCATGGGTGTAAGCGGTGCATCGGTTTCTAATGCTTTACGGGTTTCGGCTATCCACGCTTCAATATCTTTCATTTTTTGTGGGAGTTGCGCGCGATAGTTCGCCTGTACGTCTTGGACTTCCTTGGATATAGTTGCAAGCGCAGGTACCGCCGTGAGACCGGCAGGCGGTGTCCAGGGTTCAATACGGGTGCCGCCCCATGAAGTGTTGATTAACCCGATCGGGACATCAAGATTTTTATACAGTTTCCGTCCAAAATAGTAGGCGACAGCGGAGAAACCT
>JAGFCB010000224.1 GCA_022394775.1 Candidatus Poribacteria bacterium | reverse complement strand
GAGCAGCACTGCGCGTTTCGCAATTGTCTGCGAGCCACCTGGATCGGTAGTGTGCATATCTTTGGAGAAAACGATACCGGTTAGTTTTTGTTTTTAATCGCGATTTGTAAAGGTTGATGGTTCTGGCGTATATCTTGGTTAGGCAATTTGATTTGTAGAATAGACGCGGTGTTGTAGTGCTTATCTTGGAAGTCGGTTGAAATTGCCAAAAATTTTTCTTTACTATATTCACTAAATATATTATACTAAATAGAGACGCTTGTCAAGATTTTCATTTAAACTTACTGGATTCGGTAGATACTACCGGTAATATTTTTTAATTGGTGCTGCCACGGTATTTTTTACAGAGGGAAAGTACAGTTTTACGGTTATAGGATACATTGTAGTCTAAGCAATAGGCAAAAAATCAGCATAAATTTTGTTATGAATAGGACTTACGCATTTTTTTATGATAACGGAGGTCCTACGCACTGCAGGCGGGGTTTCAAACCCCGCCTGCAGTGGGAGCTGCGTAAGTCCTAATGAATTTTTGATACGGAGATTTTGGAATGGAATTAACTTTTGAACGAGATGCCCTTTTAGATGCCCTACAAGTGCTGCAGGGTGTCGCGAGTGGACGGACGGCTTTACCGATCCTCTCTAATGTGCTCATCCGTGCGGAAGAGGGCACAATTGAGTGTTTGGCAACAGATCTCGAAGTCGGCATCAGAATGAAGGTTGAAGGCGCGGTTAAAGAGGAAGGGGCAATCACTGTTTCTGCCAAGAAATTGGGGGATATTGTTAAAGAGTTGCCCGCGGACAAACCGATAGACTTGGTAACGACAGCAAATGACCGCGTTGAGATTACGTGTGGTGATGGTGTCTACAAAATCATTGGGTTGCCTGATGAAGAGTTCCCACAACTGCCTTCTATTGAGGGTGAAGCGATGTCGATTGGCGGTGAAACGTTGCGGGATGTCATCCAGAAAACGGAGTTTGCTGCTTCTACGGAGGAGGTTCGCTACTTTCTAAACGGTCTCTATTTTAATTTGCTTGCGGAGCGGACGGAAGTCGTTGCTACCGATGGGAAACGTCTCGCGCTTGCACACTGTGAACCGCTCAAGGCGCAAACGGAAGCCGGCGGGTTCATCGTTCCGCTCAAGGCGGTTCGGGAGATTGTGAGGACTTTCGCCGATGCTGGCGAAGTGGAAGTTTCGGTTTTTGAAAATCAGATTCTCTTCACCGATGGGAGTGCTACCTTGACGACACGGCTCGTGGAGGGCGAGTATCCGAAATATAGGCAGATTATCCCTGAATCGGCTGAGGGTAAAACAGTCGTTTCAAGGGACCAGATTTTGAGTGCGGCGCGGCGTGTGGCACTGCTGTCGAACCCGAAGAACTATTCGATCTGTTTGGATATTGACACGGAACAGGTTCAGGTTTCGGCAAGGACTCCCGAGTTAGGCGAAGCACATGAAACGGTCCCTGTGGAGTCTGGCACGGGGAGCGTGAGGATTGGTTTTGATGCCCGCTTGTTGGTAGAGGCACTGTCTCATATTGAAACAGAGTCTTTATCTATTGAGTTTTCAGGTGAATTGAACCCTGTGCTGATTAAGCCGGTAGGTGAGGATGAATATATTTCGCTCATCATGCCGATGCGTTTGGAAGCCCCTGCAGGATAAGAGGTGTGATTCTTATAGCTACGTGCCGTTGGTGCAAAAAAGAAACGTTCATTTATTTAGAAATCCCTAAGTATTCATAGGGGTCAAACGCTATCTCATCAGCGGTGACAATTTTCAGGTGTGAAGGAATCTCGCTAAAGCGCGTGTACATCCCTTGCGATAGATCATCGGGATGTGCGAGTGTGCTGTATATCCTTTTCTCGCCATTCTCATCAATCTCGTATTCAACAAGGACACTGCCTCTTTCAAGAGCCGTAATCAGTCCAGTGCTATAACCAATACCAATACTACCGTATTTGGAACGGATGCCCTCGTTATGCATCTTGATGGTTACACGCCTGAGCAATTCCGTTTCTATATCCTCGACGGTTTCCCAATAATTGGGTAGAAAGTTCCACTCCTTTGGTATTTCGGGGTAGGGCCCGAGTCCGAAGCGTGACACTTGCACATCTTCTGTGGGTGCTTCCTCTGAAACGACATCATCGGGTAAGAACGCATCCGCGAGGTGAAGCAGCTCAGTCTCGTTGGGTAACACCTCTGTCTCATCAGATAAGGATGTATCCGTGCTTTCATCGGACGTGTTCACAAGACCGGGTGTCTCGTTCTCTATCGGAACATTCACCTTTTCTGCGGTGCGTGTCTCCTTCTGGTTCTGTAGCCCCTGCCTAAATCGGTTGTGCCGTGCTAACTCGGCATCCGTCGTGCGGCGGACGTGCCAACTATACAACAGGCTGCCCCCCACAATCAGCAGAAAGAAAACGAGACCGGTTTGGATCATTCGACTGGAAAGTAAATCCCCTAACATATTATTTCCGTCTCTCATTAGGGTTGATGGAAAAATGCCTGTAAAGAAAATCGGTCAGAGAGTGTGGCACACTTTCCATTTCGTATAGCAGGATAATTCAGTTTTCGGTTTTGACTTTGCTTTTCATTTATAGGTGTTAACGTTTTGTCGCAAGATCGCGAGCACAGCTCGCTCCTACAGAGGAGAATATACCCAGATACATGAAGTGAATATGTAAAACTGAATAGCCCTGTTTCGTATAGCGTGCTGGTTTCCTTTTCTACCGATATTATGATACAATAGAAAATCAGTACTGTCAAATCTGACTTTAAAACCTCTTTTGCTAAAAGCCGCGTCTCGCGATTTTTCTGTTCGAGTATTTCTTGCCCTGTATTTCCAATAAGAAGCCCCATTTCTTCAAAGTTGTGTAGCCGCTCAAAGGCTTGATAAATGTGGTCAGGAGTATACCTTTCAGATAGAGTTTCGAGAATTTTGTTCTGCGTTGATTCTGGACACAGTTGCAGTATTTCCCAAGTGATGCAAACGATGAATCGGTTTTGGAGACTAAAATAAAGGTTGTGTCAAAGTCATAATGTATTCACCCGCATAAATTTCTAATCTGATTTTTGCTTTAGCCTACCCCAAAGTGTTGTCTGCTTCTCCGCGGTCGGTGATACAGAGAGAAACCCTTCCGGCACCCACGCCGGAGATAGATAGAATTTTCCACCTCCGTTCCCTACAAGCCGCGTCCCGACTCCATCATCATTTCTGACGTTTATGATATGAAGGTCAGCAGAAAATCCCCATAGTTCTCCAACATCTGAGATGCTATAGGCAATCCAGTCGCCATTAGGAGACCAAGCGGGACGAAAAATTTGTAGTATCGGTGAAGGTTTTTTATTCTGTACACGAGGAACTTGCGTCAATTTTCGGACGTTTTCTGCATCTATATCAAAGACAGAAAGCGTTACCGGAACCTGTAGATTAGGGTGAACGCCTTCTAAGATAGGTTGTAATTCAAGGAGTACACCACGTACAATAGCGGGTACACCAGGTCCAATGTTCTGAGGTTCCCACGTTCCAAAGGCAATCTGCTTCCCGTCCGGAGACCATGTGCATCCGGCATCCCCCGCTATTGGTAGAGGGTCCCTCAACCTTACTGGCAGAAGAAACCTCAATCCTTTACCCTCGAAAGTCATTACATAGAGACCAACCGTCCGATCAAGTTGAGAGATGAAGACAATCCATTGACCGTCGGGTGACCAAGTTGGGCTCCCATTGTTCCCGATTTTCGTCAATCGCTTTATATTTTCACCGTTGACATCCATTTTGTAAATATCCGAACTCCCTCGACGGTTGGAGACAAATGCGATCCATTTGCCATCAGGTGACCAAGCCGGGCGTGAGTCGATACTGGGATCGTGTGTCAACCGCCGGTGTTCCTTTGTTTTCGTATCCATGACATAAATCTCAGCGTTCCCATCTCGGTTGGAGACATACCCTAAAAAACGCCCATCTGGAGCCCATGTGGGGTCAAAGTCATGGGCTGGGTTGTCGGTCAGGTTGTCGATGTATTTACCATTGGTGTTCATTATATGGATGTCAAAGTTTCCTGTTTGGTTGGAAGCAAAGGAAATATATTCAACGCCATGAGATCGCGCACAAATAATACTTATGATCAGCGGACTTAACAGCAGTGCAGCCCAAAACACAGGATATGCCTGTTTATTTCTCATTGTCAATGTCATGATACCCTCCTTTTGTAAAGTTTCTAAAGGGTCGGTTCTACTGGTAAAAAACAGTAGAACCGACGAAATGCGTAACTATGGTAAAGCTTAGAATTAATTGGACACTCCGCACCGGCGAGGTTAGAAACCTCGCCTACCAGGGCGGGGCGAATGTCTATTTGTTTTTCTGGTTTACTATAGTATCAGTACGACTTCTATTTAAAACACCGAAAATTATTCTGGATTGAGTTCCGCATCCTCTAACGCTGCATTAAGCAACTCCTCAAGTCCACCTTCAACACATGTTTCTTTTTTCTTACGAATAGCAACACCCCAAGGTGTGCCGTTATCTCTGGCTTCTTTAAAAACATTATATATACACAAGAAGTATTCTGTAGGTTGTAAAACATATTTTGCCCTTAGATACTCAACATACTCGTTTTTATCTGCATCTGTAGCGATACGCCATCCACCAAATTTCTTCTTTTTCTCACCCGCAACAACGATATGAACCTCCGGTATATCTCCATGCCAACGAATCAATGTTTCTGTGTAAAGTTCGGCATATAGCTCTGGATCATCTGTTTCACGCCATATTTTTTGTTTTTTCGTATCTTCCAAAACTTTACGATTTGATTCATTCGGCCATAATAGGTATCGTGCTTTCGCGTGCAAAATTAAATCTTCAATTGAAACTTCAGTAGGTTTACCATCAGCTAACAGCGATAGCCTATAAAATATGGCGTCTATGTGGACTGCAGGTATATCACCAAATCGCTGTATCAGCATTGCATGATAGTATTTGGCACGCAATTCTGGGTCTTCTTCATTATACCAATCTCCGGGGAAATCAAGATTTAGGAGTTCTTCTACCTGCTCATCGGTAATTTCATAGAGTAATCCGCTTGTGTCGTAATATCTATCAGGTAATTCGACGGATAACGTTGGTTGTGTATCTTCTTCGATTTCACCGCAACTTAAAAAACTTAGTCCGACAAATAGACACAAAAAACACTTAAGTATATCTCTCATCTTTTCTCTCCTTAATGTGGATGATCGTGCGAATGATCCTCTTGTCTATACTTTATCTTAATTAGGTGATTTAGAGATGCTTGAGTTCTTTGATCAGGCCATAAATAATTTTGGGCTTCAAGATATTCTATCTGTTCATCTAATCCCAATTCTATATCTCCAAACTGATTAATCAATTGTGCCTGATAATATACATAATACAACTCTGTATCCTCAGTTTTATACCAATCTTTTAGAGGATACTGTTCACTATTTTCTTTGATGTTTTTTGTTGCTTCCGGTTGTGCGTCTGTATTTTGATCTGTATCCTGATGTGCCCATACTTCCTCTGCTGGCATTTCTAAATCTAT
>JAGFCB010000044.1 GCA_022394775.1 Candidatus Poribacteria bacterium | reverse complement strand
CTCGGTGTCTTGAGTTTACAACTCGCAATGTTGATGAATGTCATGTGGGAGCTTCCCACTCGAAATGTCACGCACATTAAAACTGTTTTTCAATAAAATGATTTATGAACCACCCTCAGGTAATTACAGGATATACTATAAGAGGTTTTTGGTGGTGTGAGGTCTTTAGTCCGAGAGGAATGGCATGCTTATAGCAGCGGCATGTTTATATTTTTCTGATTTTCAAAGCGATCTCAGACAATTCTGTCTCTCCTCCCAATCGGGTAGATACGCAGACATATAGCCTTTGAACAACTTGCCGTGATTCGGGACAAGTAGATGCACCAATTCGTGGACAATGACGAATTCCGTCAACGCTTCTGGTAGATTGAGCAGGTCGGTGTTGAGTGTCAACCTGCCATTCGTTGAAATAGATGCCCACTTCCGCCGCATGTGCCGCAGATGAATCTCCCGCACCTTCACACCTATATGGTCTGCCCACTGTCGTACCGTCCCTTTCAAATCCGCTTTATTGGCGTTCATACGCGTTCCAACCTCAACAATTTGTTTGTTATTTCGATCTTAGTTCCTATATCAACTGAGAGTTCTAATGTCTTATAGAGTGTAGCGCGCAATTGGCCCTGTTGATGGTCATCCCACCGATAATCAGGAAATTGCGTAAAGACTTGATCAACGGCTCGCGCCTGTTCTGGGTTAACATCTTCTATAGCATTCCTGAGAATCGTATAGACCGCATAGGTGTTCTGATCCATACCCATCTGATTCTGCTCTCTTGCAGCGCGTGAAGTTTCTTCAGCTAACCTCCTAAACTCAGTCAATACATCCTGCGTCGCCATCTGACGATTTTCATAAGCCTCAGCAACGGCTTCTGCGCGTTCACCAATCGAAATCAGAAACGGCTTTGATCTGCTTTCTTCTGTTACTGTCTTATACAGGACCTTTCTTAAATTCTGTACTTTGACGGCATCAGACGTATCACTCTGATCCATCTTCTGCAAGGTATCGGCGCGCAATTCATAGACAGCATTCGGTAATTCAAACAGATTGCTCTCCGTATGCATCTGCAAGAGTTCACGGGTTTTGGCGGTCAACTCCTTATCAACGTAAATGCGATCAGAATGTGCATTACGAATTAACCCATAGAGGGTTGCTAATGCCTGATAATCCGCTATGAATTCGCGTAAGAAGGCATCCGGTGAAAGAATGTCATAGAGATTTTGTAACCCTTTGAAAAATTTGAAGAAAGCCTCTCGGCTGTCTTTATCCTCAAAATGCTCAATCGCTCGTTCCTTCGCTTTGTCGTCCCAACCAGTGGTAAAGGGTAAATACACCGCTGCATCCTCTCGGATCCGCTTAGAGAAAGCCGCTTTGAGCACGTCAATATTCTGAATTACACTCGCCACCTCGTCAGAATCGAAGGCAAGTGCCTTTTCAAGGTTCTCAAAAATGCCAACAAAATCCAAGACAAAACCGGCGGGTTTTACCAAACCGTCCTCGTCCTCATAGGGGCGGTTGACACGCGCAATTGCTTGTAACAACACATGATCGCGCATCGGTTTATCAAGATACATGCAGTAAAGAATTGGCGCGTCAAAGCCAGTCAATAACTTCTGGGTTACAATCAATATTTTAGGCTGTTCGTTTTTGTTGATGAATTTTTTGCGAATATCCTTTTCTTCCTCAGAGGAGCGATGATACGCTTTCATAAACGCAGCGTCTTGAGTGTTGTCCGAATAAACGATCTCTGAATACTCCGATGGCAAATAGGTATCCAACGCTTGTTTATATAACACGCACGCCTCACGGTCTACAGCCACCAGAAACGCTTTGAATCCCATCGGCTCTACGGTATCTTTGAAGTGTTTGGCGACATATTCAGCAATGCCATCTACCCTCTCCGGTGCTTTCATCATCTCCTTTAACTGAACAACACGGTCAAGGATTGCGTTGAGTTCCTCCAGATCACTTATTCCTTCGGTTACTGCAAGGTTTAAAAAATCCTGTTCCAACGTCTCGCGGTCAACTTGTAAATCGGAGGCAGCAAGGGTGTAATTCAATGGGAGAGTCGTGCCGTCCTCAATAGATTCTGAGATTGCGTATTTGTCGAGATAGCCTTGTTTATCGTCTACACCGAAGACTTTGAAAGTTCCTTTGCCTTTAGAGAGACTATCAATAGGGGTGCCGGTGAATCCGATATAGGTTGCATTGGGGAGCGCAGCCATCAGGTAATTCCCGAAATCGCCGCCGGTTGTTCGGTGTGCTTCGTCAATCAATACTGCCACGCTCTCACGGGTGTTGAGGTTCGCGGGTCGCTTGTCAAACTTATGAATCATAGACACAATTAAACCGCGATAATCGGAGGCTAAAATTTCTTCCAAGTTATCTTTACTTTGTGCAACCTCAAGCGTCCTAATGCCGTAACCCGTGATGTTCCTAAAAAGTTGGCTTTCCAGTTCGTTGCGATCAACAACCATCAGCACGGTCGGTTTTTCTGTCTGTTTTCCACCGCGTAAGAGTCGCGCCGCAATGCTTATCATGGTGAGGGTTTTACCGCTGCCTTGTGTATGCCAGACAAGCCCGCGCCGCTTGTTCGGATCATGGAACCGTTCAATCACCTTCTCCACCGCACGCGTCTGGTGTTGGCGTAGTACAATTTTGGAAAGTTGGTCGTCTCTGCTCTGGAAGATAATGAATTGCTGCAGGACCTTCAGGAAGCGATCGCGATTGAAGAAGGTTTTGACTTTCTGCTCGTAGTTAGTGGCTTCATCGGTTTTCCAGTTAAACAGGTTTTTACGAGTAACGTTCCATGTCACACCATAGAAGAAATCCAGAAGTTGTGTGACACCGAAGAGTTGTGCAGTGGTGAACATCTCTGGCGTTTCGTTGTGGTAGCGGCGGATTTGCTCAACACCGAGTGCTAATCCATCCGGTTTGCCAGCATTTTTGGCCTCCACAACTGCCACAGGAATCCCGTTAATCAGGAATACCACATCGGCGCGATTGTGATGTGCTGCGTTCCGCTGTTCCCATTCATCGGTAACGTGAAATAAATTGTTATTCGGGTTTTCAAAGTCGATCAGGGTGACGTTGCGCTCGCGGTTTTCGCTCGAAACAAAAGTTGATTTTTCACCGCGCATCCATGAAAGTGCCTCCTGATTTCCCTCAAGTGTTGCGTTGAGTAGACCGAGCTGCCGTAGAACGTCCGCACAGTTAGAGTCGTCTATGATTCCCTCATTGAGTTTCAAGAGTTGTGCTTTTAGGACATCAGGAAAGTAAAGCGAAGCGGTAGCACCACGGCGCATCTGCATCGCTTCTGATGGAGAAATAGACTGCCAACCGATTTCATCGGCATATTTGAGCATCGGCTCCTGTACTGCAGAACGTTCAGACATAACTGTATCCAAGTTGCAGTGCGGTGAAAGAGTTTCGGTTTTTTAGCCCGAGGCGTTCACCTGGAAACGGGAGCATATCCTCAGGGATTTCATTGGGATGGATGACTTCTGGCGAAGATTGTGTTGGAGCATCGTGAGGAACTTTTATCCGGAATAAATAGCCATTTTCAGCTTCGGTGAATGCATTCCGAAGGTCTATTCCACCAGAACGGACAAGATTAAAACGCTCATTAGAAATTTCAACACGAAGCCATGTTTTATCTTGCTCGTTTTCACTAACAGTAACAAGGTAAAGATGACCTGCAGAGTCTTTACATGAAAAGAGGGCAGGATCGTCGTTATATACATAGTTTTCGACGACTTTGTGTATGCCAAGATATGGAATATCATACTGAACAGGGATATTTAAAGAGGGTTGTGGAACATCGTCACCGTCTTCTTGTAATCCTTCTATATGAAATTCGATAGCTTCACCAATTAATGTCTGGACTTCTTCCAGTGTCTCACCTATAGCGACGCAACCGGGGAGATCGGGCACATAAGCACCATAACTGCTATCGCCTTTCTCATAAATTACAACATAATCCATTCGTTTATCCCTCATTGCTCAATATTTGCTTGTTTCAGAACGCTTCTGAGTGTGCTTTTGGAACATCTTCGCCCATTTTACCTGAAACTGTCACTTTCCCTAAGACAGGGCGTAGATTAACCCACCATAAATATAGCGTCCATTCTTAGTACACGCCACCGCTTAGGCGAGTCTAAAATTCTTATGCAAACTCACGTTACGAAAAATAAAAGCTATTCAAGAAGTGATGTTGCAATTTCCGTTAGATCTAAGACCCTTTGGAAGACGGCTCCCTCGATTTTAGTGACAACCCCCCAAACATTATATGAAATCGTGGCACCATTTGGGGACATATAAAGGGTATATGTATCGGGACTCATATAATCTACAATAACTTCTTCTTGAAACGTTGATGGCAACTTCGGCACTGGAATTCCCAGGTGTGAGATTGTTTCTCCTGCTTGAAAAACAAAATTGCGAGTTTTGTTTAATATATCAGACCCATCAAAAAACTCAGAAAACTCAACAGGATCCGTATACGAAATAAAAGACATTGTTAGCGTGTCACCGACCTTCAGAAGCGTTTTCTTTGGAGGCCATTCCCTGGCAATAACTCGGTATCTATTATTTCTATCGACTGCTATCATAATACCATAAGGTGCCAAAACGAAATCCTGAATATAATGCGGTTTTCCAAATATCATCGGATTAGGAATAGGATAACTTTTAGAAGTAGGATAACTTATCTTGTCTCTATACTTTTCTATCCATGCCTTTGATGCTGCAGCACTCAGCACTTCACACCCTAACAACTTTTTTCTGGCTATAAAATAATTCCATTCATGATCTATTATTGAAACATCTATATCGTTACGTGGCGGTATATCTTCTTGAGCAGTTTCACGCCAAGGCGACAGGTTATGATGTCTTTTAAAGACAGTACCATCGATTTTTGTGACAATGAAACCGAATTGATTTCTATGATCGGTCTGATCGCTTATTTTATATGAAATAGTAGCACCATTTGGAGACATGTAAGTGGTACATTTAAAATCATAAAGATCAACAACTTCATAAACAGATGGTTCAATACGAACCTCTGTTTCTGCTACTTCTTCTAAATACGGCTGGACAATTGTTTCTTTTCCTTCAAAAACGTAAGTTTCAATTTCGGTTTTCCAGTCAACAGTAGTGCCATCAAACGTTTTTCTACTGAAAATAAAAGGTGGAAACGGCAATAGTATATCACCGACTTTCAATAGTGTTTTTTCTTCAGGCCATTCCCTGGCAATAACTCGGTATCTATTATTTCTATCGACTGCTATCATAATACCATAAGGTGCAAAACCGAAATCCTGCAAGTGATGTGGTTTGCCAAACTTAATTTTGTTAGGAAGCCTTATCTCATCACTATGTTCTTTAATCCACGTTTCCGATGCTTCAATACTTAAAACTTCATACCCTAACGATTTTGGTTTATCTATGAAATTATCCCAATGATCTTCATTTATCTCACATCCAAATAGAATGGAAATTATAGCAAAAATTAGAACAGGACTTACGCATCTCCGTTTGCAGGCGGGGTTTGAAACCCTGCAGAAATACCCAAGCAAAAACCCGGCAGTGCGTCGGATGTCCGTTATCACAGGAAAATGCGTAAGTCCTATTAGAGTTATGTAGTAAACCCTCATAGTAAGACTCCTTTTTGCTTGATTTGGTTTGTACTGCCTACGGTTTTAGAGAGTGGTCCGAATTTCCGATGGTAGCACACTAATTATAACATAGGACTTACGCAGCACCCTCGCTGGCGGAGTTTCAAACCCCGCCAGCAGTGCGTCCGCTGTTCGTTATCACGGGAAAATGCGTAAGTCCTGTAACATTTGAAATTGTGTTTTGACAGGAATATGATGCGTTCCAACATTAAGAATATTCAGACTGAGTTGTCGGTTCTGTTTTCCTTGAATTAATAAGCGGCACAGCAGACCGCTGCCCCGTCATCAGTTCGTCAAGCATGGCGTGGAAGAGTTCGTCGAGATGTTGTTCTTCTTGTTGAAGGGCAGTGATTTTCGTGTCGCAGGCTTGTAAAGTTTCAGCAATTTCTTGTTGTTCAGAAAAAGAAGGAAATGGGAGCACAAGGTGATTGAGTATAGGAATATTTACACCGCCTTTGAGTCTACCACCTTTACTTTGATCTATCTGTTTCCAATAGTTGTTTGTCCGAAAGTATTGGGCTAAAAAAGTAGGCAATAGGTTGCCCTTTGTTCTGACTCGAATTAAATAAGACGCGAAAATTGCTTCGGGGCAGTCATCAATTATGTAAGCCTTTCCAGTCGTTGCGCCAATTCGCGCAATCACTATATCACCAGTTTTTAACAGATACTTTTCCTTAACTGCTTCACTATAAATACAGTACGGAACGTTTTCCCAGTTTACTGCGTCATTTTGAATGTCTGTGATTCTCAAAAATTTTGGTCCAACTGGAGCATCATTTGCACTTTCGGTATAACCGTAATCCGGTTTATAACAGTAGTTCCCTAACCTCACCGCCTCCCAACTCTCAGGAATCTCACCGATTTCGGTTTGCTTGCGGGGTTCATCCTTCGTGCCATGTGAAAAGAGGTGATCCATCAACGCCGCTTTGCGTTCACGTTCTAATGCGATCTCGCGTTGGCGGGTAAATTTTGCCTCTTGGATTGTTTGTAAGACGTGGGCGATGGCGCGTTGTTCAGGAAGTGGCGGGAGTGCGAAAGTGAATTCTCCCAGAGAATTCCACGAAGTTCTTGGGTGATTTACCCCAGTTGATGTTGTCACAGCACGACGAATAAGTAGAGGCGTATGGAGAAGATAAACTAAAAACCTTGGAATCGTTTTCGAGTTTGCGGTAACAACGAGAATATCAGTAGAACAAATTCCCTCCATTTCAGCGATGACCACCTTATCCAAATAGGCTCGCAATTTACCATATAAAATATCATCAGGATAAAAACGACTTTTCGTACTTTTCACCTCCGAAGCATCTCCCCAACGTTTCAGTTGGCTTTCTCCCGAATCAATATGTTCAAGCCCCACATAACTTAAGGATAGATCATCTTCTGGCTGGATACTTTCACGCCTTAAACTGGCTATTTCTTTAAGTTGGGCTTTTTTCCAATGTTCTGGTAAATTTATATTATTCATAGCATCATTTTCACTGATTCAACTTATGCGGTGCCAGTTTTTCGCGAATGAAGCAAATTGAGCGGAGTCGGATGATGTCATTAACTTGAGTTCGTTGTTAAAATGGGATGTAAGTAATCCGGTCAATGTGTTCGCCTTCGTCAGATGCACCAGCGATGAGAATCAACTGATCAATAATCAATCCCATTGGCACTGCGAGATTAATCGTAAAAATGCCGGGCATATGGTGTCCTGCTGATAGATGGTCAGAGAGGTGTTGCGGCATACTTTCCGGATTGTTTGTTATCAAGTTAAATTGATTCTTTTCACACCACTCTAAGATTTCTGGGTCTGGCGTGCTTTTCGGAGGAGCACCTTCATCACCAACCGCCAAGACCGTCAGCGATGGTTCATGGTAAAGCAATTGCGTACGGTATCTCGGAGAAATATTTTCGTCTATCAGAAACCGACGCATCTTTATCCCTGTTCATTTTTGAATGGAGATTGTGTTGTGCTAGCTGATCCGTTTTTTGGAATGTGCGGATATGAATTATCAGAATTTGCGTTCCTTTCTGATATAAGTTCACGCAAGCGAACAACAGCGGGTGACGGATTTTTCGCCTGCTCTTCTCGCGCCTTTCGGCAGTATTCCAGATAATCATCTAAATATGCACCAACTTCTTCCTGATTTTGAAGATAATATAGGATCGTTGCGTAAACCTGTTCCACTGTGAGTGAATAATAGTAGTGATTGGCGATGACTACTGGCATTTTGCTATTGTGAATATATTCATATAGGATAGTCTCAATACCTACACGTGTTCCTTTAAGACGAATATCATGTTCTGCTAAAAACATAAAGTTATCTTCAAGCGGATAGATCTGTTGAAAATTACGGATTTGTCTGAGAATACTGTTTTCAACGGGTAAAAAAAACGTATGCTTATTTTCAATTAGATATATAAGTTTACCCGATACTGTGTCAGCATTCCGTCCATAAGTAAGTCCAGTTAATAAACCCAACGTCAAGAATTCTTTTTGCCTGAATAAAATTGATTCCTCCCAAAGTTTAAAAAGAAAATCAACTGCCACATCTAATGCCGAATTTAAATTCATTCGCTCTTCACCCAAGGCAAGCACATAACTGTTGTAAGGCTCAGCGAGCTTCCAATTTGCACGTTTTGCAACTTCCAATAGTAGGTCTGCATCAAAATTACCAATACGACCCCTAATCCCTAATTCAGGGTTACCCATGAGGGAACCCGATTTATCCAAACTATTACCACCGGTTGTTTGCTTAAGTTCTTTATTCTCGTCCTTAATATCTTCGGTGGCATCTTTGATGATTTGAATATCTTGAGTTAAACGTTCACTAACTTCCAACTGCACCTGTTCAATTTCATTTTTAAAGTCCGTTAGCATAGAACGTGTGTTCGCTTGACCATTAGCGTTATTTTCGATAAATCCGAGTATAATCTGATTAAATGCTTCCTGTTTGAATGGGAGTTGTGCATAGAAATCAATAATCACTCTCTCAATAATAGGACGAATTCTTTGTTCAAAATCCATATTGGGCAATTGATGGTTGGAGACAATAATACAATTCCGAAAAAGTGTTGTGATTTTTGCGATTTTTTCACTTCCATTTAGTTGTATGAGTTGGACTATATCATCGTCTTTAAGTGAAGTAATAACTTTATCAAGTAAATTAGAATCAACTTCAACTGTTTTTGGGTCAGTTTGATCAGCAAAGTCAGACGCGTATTGTTTAACTACCTTAACAAAAGACTTTTTGAAAAGTTCCTCTGCAGTAGTTTCGTAATATCTTTTAATGGCGGGGTCAATACCACCAGCAATAGAAAATCCAGTGCCGACAATGTTATATGCTGTGAAGACTAAATCGAGTATTGTCATGGATTTTCATCTCCTGTCAGACGTCTGTTTTTTGATAAGTTCCTATTATCATTATAGCACATTTATGCTGTTAAATCAAGATTTAGGGAACCGCACATCAGTGCCATTTAATTCTTCGGAAAACCGCCAAATTACCTTAAGGTTTTGACGAACCCAAACGTGAAAACCCGCGTAATCCGTGATTCAGACAATTTGAAAATTGAATGCCTCTGAAACCGCTCGTACCATTCTGAGCTCTTAACGCTTTTCATTCAATCCAAGCCGTGCCAACACTTCATCCAACGCCTTATCCACCCTTTCGCGGGCGATGCGTACCTCGGTTAAGTCTGCAAGGATTTCATTCACGGGACGGTGTTCTACCTTGTCGCCTACGTCTACAAACTGGGAAGGACTCAGGTTGTAATCGGTTTTCTGGACATCTTCAAGTGTGATAACGCTACTCAATTTCTCGCGAGATTCCCATGCCTGATAGACCTCTGTAGCGGCATCAATCCCTTCATCGGTGAGGATATTTTTCGGTTTTCCCTTTTCAAAATACTGGGAAAGGTTGATAAGCAGTATCTGCGCTTTACGTTCCTCTGGTTTGTTCCGGTTCAGCAGTAAAATAATCCCCGGTGCCGTTGTGTTGTAAAACAGGTTTTCGGGCAGAAGGACTACCCCTTCAATCAGGTCTTCCTCAACAAATTTTTTGCGGATATCGCGTTCCCGATCGGTGTGTTTACTTCCGGAACCGCGAGAGACTGCACCCGTATCCAGCACAATCGCTGCGCGCCCATCCTCCTTTAAAGAGGCGAGTATATGCTGCACCCATCCCCAATCCGCAGAAGAACTCGGTGCGATGCCATCCGAAAAACGGTTCCAATTATCGTTCTCGTAAAAAGCGTCGTCATACTCCTTCTGATTCCACATCGGATTCGCGACCACATAATCAAACCGTTGGAGCGATGAACTATTCTCGGTAAAACGCGGATTGCGGAAGGTATCGCCTATCTGAATATCCGCTCCGATAAAATCGTGCAGAAAAGCGTTCATCTTCGCCATGGCATAGGTCGTGGGTGTGAGTTCCTGTCCGTAGATTTGGGGTGCTTGGCTCTTTTCGTCCGGATGCGTCTGTGCGAACAGCAGGCGCGGTTTGATGAGCAAACCGCCTGAACCACAGGCAGGGTCGTAGATCGTTTTGTAGGGTTCCGGGTTAATGAGACGCGCCATCAACCATCCGACCTCTTTCGGTGTGTAGAACTCGCCCGCGCTCTGTCCCTGTCCTTCGGCAAACTTTCGCAATAAGTATTCGTAGGCACGTCCGAGGATGTCCGGCTCCGCGTCCTGCAGCCCAAGACGGTGCCGACTTAACACTTCAATTAGTGCCTCCAGCCGTTCCTCATCAAGTGTTCGTTGTCCGCTCTGACTTTCGTTGAAGTCTTTCACGTCAAGGACACCTTGCAAGAGCGGGTTCAGCTGTGCGACCTCGCGCATCGCCTCGGTGACAAACTCTCCCAAATGCCCATCGGCGGCGTGGTTGCGGAGTGCCTCCCAACTATACTTCTGTGGGATATAAAAGCGGACAATCGGATTACGTCCAGATTTGAGAGCATCTTCATGGTCTGCTTCAACAATTTCCCGGGCAAATGCTTCATCACCGAATTCTTCTATCTGTTTGGCGAATTCATCATCAAACACATCGGAGAGGCGTTTGTAGAAGATGAGGGGTAAGATGAAATCCTTGAACTTGGGTGCGTCGCTTGCACCTCGAATCGTGTTTGCAGCATCCAATAGCCATGTTTCGAGGGTGGATATATCCAAATGTTCTTCGTCTGCGGATGGAAAGGGGAGTGTAGTTTGGGTTGGGTCTGTTTCGGCTTTCTTTTTTCGCAATGCTTAGGTTCCTTTGCGGAATAGTTTTCAGTTGGCGGGGTTGCAAACCCCGCCTACCGTAGATTAACGTTTGAGGTCTGCCCATTGTGTTGCGAGTTTACCGCGTGGTTCAACCGGTAGGAACGTCTCAACGCCTTCCATTATCAAATTAATCTCGTCTTCGTCTAATGCACGGATGAAGACTGCGTAATCGTCCATTAAACCGGCAAACGTTTCGCCACCGGAACCACCAATACGGTAAGTAACGTTCTCACCACGGGTTTCTTGGAAATCGGTCTCGGCAACCATCTCACCATCGGCGTAAATCCTGAATTTATCGCCGTCCCCTGTGACGGCTACGTGCAGCCACTTATCTGCTTCGACGATCCCACCATCTGTCTGACATAGGACTGTCCAGCCACCGACCTGCCCACGCCAAGAGAGAAGTCCTTGGTCTTTATTGAGGAAGAAGGTGTTGTGTCCAGAAGCCCCCGGCAGACTCCGCCAGATATGTTCCCACGTGGTGCCTTCAAAATTTGGATTAATCCAAGCAGAAATTGTAAACGGGTCTGCTTTGAAAATGTCCCCGTGGAGAGAGTCAGAGACTTGCAGCTCAACATAAGCAGCAGCGTCCAGTTCGAGTGCGTCTCCAAATTTGCCTTTAACCCACTTGGATCCACCTGTGATTTCGCCGTGGTTATCGTTTCCAGTTGCGTCTTCTGAGTTGCCATCAAACGGGAAGTACGCCACTAAATCTGGGTCTTCACCGGTAATCCCTAAAGTGGCACTCATCAGTAAAAAGGTGACTGCCAAAATTAATGTAAAGAATTTCATTGGAATTGCTCCTTAAAGTAGTTTGTCTTTGAGGTTCAAGGGATTCGTTCAAGTTGATTAAATATTAACACATCCGATAAGAAAAATCAACTTTTTCGGTTTACGGACGTGAGAGATCAATTTGACAGCAGATGCCTTAAAATCCGCTTAATCCGTTATCAGTAAAAGAGGCTCCTGCTTAATCAGAATCCCTCTTTGCTGACTGCCGATAGCTGACGGTTGATGGCTAATTTGTCTTAATAAGGAATTCGTAGAGAGTGTGGAGTTTTTCACCGATACTTCGCCAGTCATAATCCTGCTCGACGCGGGCGCGACCGTTCTCGCCAATCCTACGACGGAGTGATGCGTCTGTGAGGAGTCGGGTGACAGCACCGGCGAAAATTGCCGGTTCGTCAGCGATAAAGATTTCTTCACCGTCTTTGAGGGCTAAACCCTCCGCGCCGACAGTAGTGGAAACGATCGCTTTCCCCATCGCTAACGCTTCAAGGATTTTCAGGCGTGTACCGCTCCCGATACGCAACGGCACGACAAAAACTGTCGCCTCAGCGAAATAGGGTTTAATCTCCGGCACACGTCCCGTGACGACAACGCCTTCTCTCTCTGCTAACTTTTGGACGCGGGCGGATGGGTTTCCACCGACAATCGAGAATTGGACATCCCGTACTTTGTCTTGAATACTGGGTAAAACCTCATCGACAAAGAAAGCCACAGCGTCTTCATTCGGATACCAATCCATGCTCCCGATATAGATCAGATGCGCCGGTGCTTCAGATGTAAAATCAGGTTGGTAGTGCGTAACGTCTACACCGTTCGGAATGATCTCAAGGGTATCTGCAGCGCAGTATCTTTGAAAAACGTCGGCATCAATATCAGAGGTGCACGTGACCGCGTCGAACCTTGGACTTAGCACGCGTTCATAGCGTTGGAACGCGAGTTGCTGCGTCCAATACGCGAACTTATAGAACGGATGAGTCGTTTCACCACAGAGCCGCCGCCAGATCGCTGAATCGACGTTCTGCTGTGAAAGCACGCTCGGTAGATCCGTTTCCGTCCGAAACTGCGCCGTGTGGAACATCTCATAATGGACGAGATCGAAGTTTTCGGACGCTATCAACTCCCTAAATTTCTGACGATAGGCGGGTAGATCGTAGCGCGCAACAGTAATAGGTTGTTGCTTCAGGAAAGCGTTGACGAGTGTACTAAACGATACACGTGGAAGCATGGGAGCGTTGGGGACGAGGTGAACCTGAACGCCCAATTGCTGGAGTTCTGCGACTCCTTCAGCATCCGTCGATTGTGTCTCCAGCGCGAGCAGTGTCACATCGCTTTTCGCTGCAATCTGTTTGAGGAGGTTAAAAACCCGAATGCGCCCGCCATCGGTGAGTGGAAAAGGCACGGTAGGCGATAAGAAAAGGATTTTCATGTTTTTTTGTGAGGGTGCTGCCTAACTTCGGTTTCTGATAAGGATACAAGGTTTAGACGCATAAGTCAATCAAAAAAGATAACTACTGAGGCGAGCGGCGTTTTTCCCAACAAATTGGTTATTCTTTATTCAAAGCCCAAAAGTATTTTTAAGCAAAATTAGCGGTTTCTATGGCTATCATTTGCTTTTTCCCTGAGAATAGCCTATAATTTATATTTAGATGAGAGGGTTTCATAAATCGCTAATTTTTTAGGTGACATTTCGCGTGGGCAATCCACAGTGGTATGAAATAAAAGAATACTCAGTACGCTGACTTTTGACAACTATTATTTATCAAACACCCTCAGTTAGATATAGGCTTTCTTGTTTTTTTCTTTGCGTTAAAACAATAATTGCCCTATTATAACCGGATAAATGTGTCAATTGCGTCAAAATAAAGTATAATACAATTATTAAAAAAAATACTATAGTTTGGACAGTTTTCAAAAGTAAGTTCAACATGAGAGATTCGGGTGGAGTGCGGTCATTTATCCGTTTGTTTTCTATAGATATAGCACTCCTACGGAGCGGAGAATTTTCTACGAGTTGCTTGTGTCCGCGAAACTCAGATAAACAGGAGCGGGTATTCCTCCCCAACCTAAAGGATACGGAGGAATACCCGAAGATTAGATGAAATTTTCTAAATGGAACGCCCTTCTACTCTCGTTGGTGCTCGCGCTTTCTGTTTCGACAGAAGCAACACCCCAGACGGAGCCACCACCCCCAGGATACAGGATTCATCGATCTATTCCGCCACAGGGTGCCAAGACCCACGTAGTCATCCCGGGCGAAAGGTTCCGCATAGGCGGGTTCAAACGTTGGTTCTACGGCAGCGACTACCGTGATCTCTGGACCACCCCCATCGAAGTCGCAGTCCTCGACCTTGACAGCGTCGGAGGTGGTCTGACGCCACTTCGCACTGGCGGGTTCGGACAGTCCATATCCCTGCACTTTACAGGGGCGGATGGGCGCCGGTATACCGTTCGTTCCTTAGACAAGGATCCCACCAAACGGATATGGGAGGAACTCAAGAATACGATTGCTGACAACTTCCTTCAGAATATGGTAAGTGCACTTCTACCGACAGGGGCACTCGTGATTGACCCGCTAATGGAAGCCACCGGTATCCTTCACTCGAAGCACACACTCGTTGTTATTCCGGATGACCCGCGATTGAAGGAGTACCGCGAAGAATTTGCGGGTCTTATAGGAACGCTGCAGGAACACCCTTCCGAAGGAGCAGACGATACGCCTGGCTTTGCCGGGTCTCGGCAGATCAGCGGAACAGAGAAACTATGGGAGCATTTAGAAAAAACGCCCGCTGATCGCGTCGATGCCCGTACATTTCTAAAGGCGAGACTCATGGATTTTCTCGTCGGCGACAAGGATCGTCATGCCGGCCAATGGAGATGGGCACGCTACCCCAATGATGAAGGGTATACTTGGATTCCAATACCGGAGGATCGTGACCACGCTTTTAGTGACCTCGACGGGCTTATCATGGCAGTAGGGCGTTGGGGAATCCCCATTTTCATGAAATTCGGTGATGAGTATCCGAGTTTGTTGGGACTGACGATTACGGGTTGGGAACTCGATCGCGAGTTCCTTGTTGAACTCGATAAGGCTGCATGGGACTCCGTCATAGCAGAATTTCGTCAGGCACTACCCGACCCTGTCATCGAGGATGCTGTGCGAAAACTTCCAGCACCGTATTACGAGATCGTTGGGAAAACGCTTACTGAGGCACTCAAATCAAGACGAGACGCATTGCCGCAATTTGCCAGTAAATACTATAAGTTGATTACCCGCCAGCCCGAAATCCAAGCGACCGATCAGAACGAGTATGTTGAGTGTGAGCATACACAGAGCGGTGATTTGATAGTCCGTATCGGTCTCATAGAAACTCCCGATGGAGAAAGGAAGGCACCCTATTTTCAGAGGACATTCCATCCTAAAGAATCCAAGGAAGTCCGAATATACCTCCGAGGTGGAAATGACACCGCAGAAATATCAGGCGCAAAGGGGCGTATTGCTGTCCGTATAGATGGGGGCGGTGGGGACGACACGTTTAAAAATGTGTCCGAAGCGGGGTCCTCAAAAACCCTGTTCTATGATGCTCGTGGAAAAAATCAGTTCGTTAAAGGCAAAGGCTCGAAAATCGATGAGAGTTCCTACAAGCGTCCTCCACCATGGATCCCAGTTTTAATTGCCCGGCATGCACTGGATTGGGGCAAGCATACGTTTACTTTCCCGATGCTTACAGTAAATCCTGATTTGGGTACATTCGTACGGGTACACAGCAGCAGAATGTATTTCGGCTATCGAAAAGACCCTTTTTCTTCCAGGCATTCTTTCGACGTTGGACTCGCTACGAACGGTCTCAAGCCCTTTGTATCCTATACCGGCAACTTTCGCCGTCTACTCTCTGGCCTCGATGCGAGGCTTCACTTCAAGTACTCCGGAATTCAGACGATCCGGTTTAACGGATTCGGGAACGATACTCAGATTTTGGAAAAACCCTCCCACTATAAGGTGGAACAAAATTATGTCGTTTTCGCACCATCCCTCGATTACCGAAAAAAAGAACTTGAGGAAGGTGTATCCAGCGGTTCTACGGAACCGATTCGCTCGGTATTGACCGCACGCCTTGGGCCAATCATTAAGTATTCACACACGCCACCAGATGCCAACGCAGACAAATTCATCTATTCCTCAAATCAACCGATGTATGGCACCGATTCCTTCGGTCAGATAGGTGCATCCGGTGAAATCATGTACGACACGCGGAACAATCCGGCGTATCCGACACATGGAGCTTTGGTCAGGGCTGCTGGAGCCGTCTACCCGGGAGCATGGGATGTGGAGTCAGCCTTTGGCAGCATAGATGGAAAAGTACATACTTACGTGACAGCTCCTGTGCCAACGAACCCAACCTTGGCTCTGAGAGTGGGTGGAAAGAAAGTATGGGGAACTTTTCCTTTCCACGAGAGCGCCTTCTTGGGAGGCCCGGGCTTTACTGCTATCGGGCTATCCGATAGCCATTTACGCGGTTTTCGGAAAAACCGGTTCGCAGGAGATACCTCGCTGTACGGGAACGCCGAACTGAGACTCGTTCTGACTTCAATAGGACTTTTAGTCCCCGGAGAGCTCGGTATGTTCATTGCCGCTGATGCCGGTAGGGTATTTTATGCCGAGGATCCGAACGATGCCAACAAATGGTACAGCGGTATTGGAGGGGGATTCTGGCTCTCTTTCCTTCGGCGTAAGCACACTTTGAGTGTTGCGGTCATCAATGGCGATGACTTAACCGGAGTGTACTTGCGCGCAGGTTTCATGTTTTAACCAATCAAATAGGAGAGATAGCGTATGCTCAACAGGATATATGGCGTACTTAACAACATAATTATACGTCTCGTCGTTTACTATCTTGCGTGGCTTTTGGCACTCGGCGGGATTTTTCACATCTTCCCCGAAATTCTCATTTATGTCTCGCAAGAGCGTGAACGTGTCCAAGGGCGTGAAAGCTTCTTTGAAGGCGAACAAGGTGACCTGGAGAAAATCAAAGAGGGTATTGCCACACTCGTTGAAGGAAATCTCACAGAAGTCTTGCTCATGGTCACATTTGTTGATCCGGCACGCACGATTCCGGTTATGATTGCTCTGGCAATGGCATTTTGGGTTACGCTCCCGATTACGTGGTTATATCGTTGGACGCGACCGCGCAAGCAATACAGTCAATCCTTCGCGCACACTTTGCTCGTTATACCTATTGCTATATCGTTAGTTGTTTTTTTGGTCAAGGATAGTATTGCCCTTGCGTTTAGTTTAGCGGGTATCGTGGCTGCTGTCCGTTTTCGCACTTCACTTGAAGAACCGATGGATTCCGTATATATGCTGATGGCTATCGGGATAGGACTTGCGGCGGGTACGCAACTTATTTTAGTGGCTTACCTCGCATCGTTGGTTTTTGTCATCATAACTCTGGGGGTGTGGAAAAGCAATTTTGGCGCGCAACCGCAAGTCCTTTCTGGCTGGAGAATCGACAATTCTGGAAAATGGGGCACAGACCCTGAAGAAGGGGGCATTGCCACCGAAAACCTCTATAATGCCCAGATCGAAGTGCACACAACAAAGGCCAATGTAGCGAGAAAATCAACTGTGCAAATCCTTGAATCCAATACCAAACGATGGCAAGTAGCAGATGTGGGCGAAAACCCGGATGGCACTGCTATCGTTGTGTTTGATGTGTGGCTGAAAAAATCTGTCACTCTGCCTACTTTTATCCAAGATATTAAAGAAAACGGCAGAGGGTGTATCAGCAACGTAAAATTGAAGGGGCAAGAACCCAAAACGGTATAATAGCAAATGCAGAATCACGGAAATAAACTCTTGTTAGGATTCCTTGTTTTTAGCCTTCTTATCCTTTTAGTGTCGATGGTTTATAGAAAAAATCCGCCAGTAGGCTTGAACGAAGAGACAGTCCATAAAGAGAATCCATCAACAGATGTCGATGAAGAGACAGTCCATAAAGAAAATCCATCAACAGATGTGGAGAAAGAAAAAGTCCATAAAGAGAATCCATCAACAGGTTTGCGTTCAGATTTGTTAAATATGGACCCAAACACTATAATTGACCATCTTTTCCAGAACACGAAGGCGGTACCAGAAAGAAAAATATCTCTCGAAAACTATGCCCTGAAAGCAGAGACAGCAACGCATTGGAAGCTGCCCGGACGCCTCGAGGAGATCTCTGGTCTGGCAATAACCCTTGACAATTACCTCATGGCTCACAATGATGAAAAATCGGTTATTCATGAGATAGATTATCAGAATGGGGCAATCGTAAAAGCATTTCAACTGTCGGATATGAAGAACCCAGTAAACGATGACTTTGAGGGTATTGCCACAGTTAACAATCAGGTCTATTTGGTCACAAGTTCAGGGCGCATATACGAGGGGAGTAGGGGAGCTGATGGAGAATCCGTCCTTTATAATATCTATGCTACTGGTGTCGGTAGAGATTACGAAATAGAGGGTTTAGCGTACGACGCGAACCAGGGGGCACTTGTACTCATGTGCAAAGACCCTCGTAGAGCAGAATTGAAAGAACAATTGGTTCTATATCGTTGGTCACTTGACAAGAAACAACTCATCGAAGATGCACATATAGTAATACCTGTTATTGAATTCACACGTCATATTGAAGGGAAGGCATTTCAGCCTTCAGGCATTGAACGACACCCTGTGTCAGGAAATTACTTTGTCGTCGCTGCACGTCAGAAGGCTATCGCGGAGATTACACCAAGTGGTCAAGTCGTTGCAGCCAAGCGGTTTCCTGCCCAGTGGCATCGTCAACCTGAAGGTATCACTTTTACTGCAGACGGCACACTCATAATTGCCGACGAAGGATCTGGAAAGAAAGCGAGATTAACACTGTATCCTGTTTCAGGTTATAGTAGCTTCGGAAAATAAGTTACATATCATGTTTTCAAGCGGATAGGCGTTCCGTTTTGAAATCGAAACCAAATATAATGGGTTTCTCGTGTTGAATGCAAGTGTAAATCGGAAATTGTCGTGTTGATTATAGCGATGATTCGGAGACATATTGATGATATTTTCTAAGTGGAGCACCCTTTTACTTTCGCTGGTGCTCGCGCTTTCTGTTTCAGCAGAATCGATACCTGAGAAGAAGTCACCACCCCCAGGACACAGGATTCATCGATCTATTCCGCCGCAGGGCGCCAGGACCCACGTAGTCGTTCCGGGGGAAAGGTACCGCGCGGGATGGCTCAAACGTTGGATCCAAGGCAGCGACTACCGTGATCTCTGGACCACCCCCATCGAAGTCACAGTCCTTGACCTTGACAGCGTCGGAGGTGGGCTGACTCCGCTTCGCACCGGTGGGTTTGGACAGTCCATATCCCTGCATTTTACAGGGGAGGATGGGCGCCGGTATACGGTCCGTTCCTTGGATAAGGATCCCACTAAACGGATATGGGAGGAACTCAAGGGTACGATTGCCGAAGGATTCCTTCAGGAAATGATTAGCGGGCTGCTGCCGACAGGCGCACTCGTGATCGATCCGCTGATGGAAGCCACCGGTATCCTCCATTCCAAGCATACGCTTGTCGTTATTCCAGATGATCCGAGATTGCAGGAGTACCGCGCGGATTTCGCCGGACTTATAGGGACGCTGCAGGAACACCCTTCCGAAGGAATCGACAATACGCCCGGCTTTGCGGGTTCTCGGCAGATCAGTGGAACAGAGAAACTATGGGAGCACTTGGAAGAAACACCTTGCAATCGCGTTGATGCCCGTGCTTTTCTAAAGGCGAGACTGTTGGATTTTCTCATCGGTGACAAGGACCGTCATCACGGTCAGTGGAGATGGGCGCGATTTCCCGATGGTGAGTGTTATACTTGGATTCCAATACCAGAGGATCGCGACCAAGCTTTTATTGACCTCAACGGGCTCGCCATGGCGGTGGCGCGCAGAGGCATCCCGAAGTATATCATCGGATTCGACGATAAATATACAAATCTATTGGCTCTGACGTTTACGGGGTGGGAACTCGATCGCGAGTTCCTTGTTGAACTCGATAAGGCTGCATGGGACTCCGTCATAGCAGAATTTCGTCAGGCACTACCCGACCCTGTCATCGAGGATGCTGTGCGAAAACTCCCAGAGCCGTATTACAAGATGGTTGGGGAAACGCTTGTGGAGGCACTCAAATCAAGGCGGGACACATTGCCGCAATTTGCCGACAGATACTATAAGTCGATTACCCGTTATGCTGAAATCAAGGCAACCGATCAGAACGAGTACGTCCAGTGTGAACACACACAGACCGGTGATTTGATAGTCCGTATCGGTCTCATAGAAGCTCCTGATGGAGAAAAGAAGGCACCCTATTTCCAAAGGACGTTCCACCCTAAAGAATCCCGAGAAGTCCGAATATACCTCCGGGGCGGTGCTGACCGTGTAGAAATATCAGGCGCGAAGGGTCGTATTGCTGTTCGCATTGATGGTGGCGGTGGGGACGACACGTTCACAAACGCATCCGAGGCGGGTGCCTCAAAGACCCGGTTCTATGATGCTCGCGGGGAAAACCGGTTCGCCAAAGGTAAGGGTGCGAAAGTCGATAAGCACGCCTACGAGCGTCCGCCCGCACAGATGACCCTTACACAACGGTATGCACCGGACTGGGGCATGGAGGCGTATACGTTCCCGACCCTTACGGTAAATCCGGATTTGGGGGTGTTCGTGAGAGTGCACCACAGCCGGCAGTATTTCGGTTATCGAAAAGACCCTTTCTCTTCGCGGCACTCTTTCAACGTTGGGCTTGCCACTAACGGTCTCGCGCCCTTTGCCGCCTATACCAGCAACTTTCGCCGCATACTGCCCGATCTTGACGCGAGGGTTCACTTCAAGTACTCCGGAATCCAGTTGATCCGGTTCAACGGATTCGGGAACGACACGCAGATTTCGGAATCGTTTTCCTATTATAAGGTGAAACAGAGTCATGTCGTTTTCGCACCATCTCTCGATTACCGAAAAAAAGAGCATGATGAAACTGCCCCCAGTAGTTCTACGGAACCGCTTCGCTCGGTATTGACTGCCCGTCTGGGACCGATCCTCAAGTATTCAAACACATCACCAGATGCCAACGCGGACAAATTCATCACTTCTCTGAATCCGCCGGTGTACGGCAGCGGCTTCTTCGGTCAGATAGGTGCATCGGGTGAAATGATGTACGACACACGGAACAATTCAGCGTATCCGACGCATGGGGCTTTGGTCAGAGCTGCCGGAGCCATCTACCCCGGGATTTGGCATGTGAAATCCACCTTTGGCAACATAGATGGCAGAATACACACTTACGTGACGTTCCCTGTGCCAACTCATCCGACCCTGGCTCTGAGGGTGGGTGGAAAGAAAGTATGGGGAACTTTTCCTTTCCACGAGAGCGCCTTCTTGGGAGGCCCCGGCTTTGCCGCTATCGGTCTGTCCGATAGCCATTTACGCGGTTTTCGGAAAAATCGGTTCGCGGGGGACACCTCGCTGTATGGGAACGCCGAACTGCGGTTGGCTCTGATGCCAATCCAGGTCTTGGTGCCGGGAGAGTTCGGCTTATTCATTGCGACTGGTGTTGGTCGGGTATTTTACGCCGAAGATCCGGAGGATGCCGATAAATGGCATAGCAGTGTCGGCGGTGGATTCTGGCTCTCTTTTCTCCAGCGAAAACAGACCCTGAGCGTTGCGGTCATCAATGGCGATGACTTGACGGGCGTGTACTTGCGCGCAGGTTTCATGTTTTAGCCAATCAAGTGGGAGGCATATCACATGGAGAAAAATATAATTATATATCTCATCTGGTGAGAAATAACTAAACCAAGATGCCCGTATATTTGTGTTAGTTTTCAATGACCGCTGCCTCGTCAATAGCGATTTCCTGCTTGGTGGAATCAATACGAACCTTTATTCCGATCGGAATGACGAACATCGGATCCGTGTGCCCGAAGTCCATATTGGTGACAATGGACATGTCGTTTAATCCATATTCCTCGCGTACCGTTTTACAGAGCGCGTCATCGTACGCGGGGAAAGTGTCTGGATCAACGCCTCCGCCGGGGCGTCCGAGCAGAATACCGCCCAGTCCTTCAAGGATGCCCAGCGCTGCGAGGCATCTCACAAATCTCGTTAGAAACGAGGGAGGCGGTGCTTCCTCAGAAGTCTCTAAAAAAAGCACGGCACCCTGAAGGTCAGCAGCAGAAGGAAAATAGTCGGTGCCGCGAAGCCAATCCAAGACCTCTACACACCCTCCAAAAAGCTGTCCCTCAACGACACCTTCATACTGATGAAATCTCCAGCCGGTGCAAGGATTCAACTTCCGACGCATAGATTGATTTTCAGGGTTCTCCCACGGTAGATGTTCAACTGTCCATCGCGCTTGGTTTGGCACAATCATATCGATCGGTTCAGAAGAAAAGAGGGTCCGTCGAACAGAGTCCACCATATACGGAAACATCCCGCCGTTCTCAGCAAATCCCGCCATAAACGACGGACCGTAGAACGAAACGATCCCCGCTTTAAAGCAGGTTGCGTGCGATATCGTTGTATCCGAATATCCCATGAAAACCTTTGGGTTGTTCCGAATCAGATCTAAATCAAGGTATGGCAGTGTACGGATTGAATCTTCGCCACCGATTGTTGAGATAATCCCGTCAATGGTCTCATCAGCAAAAGCTGCCATCAAATCGTCGGCACGCGCTTTGGGGTTTCTGGCGAGCCAGTCTGCATCCCGCAAGGCATGTTCCGTTTCGACGACTATCACATCGAACGCTTCTTCAAATTGTTGTTTACCTACCTTGTAACGGTACGGAATTGTGCCGGGACCACCCCAAGAGAGCGAAATCGCTGCGATATGGCTACCCGGACGCAGCATCCGCGGTTTTATTTTCTTCATTGGACGTTCCGACTTTCATTTTTACTTTCTCTATCAATGCAAGCAGCCGTTTTTTGGCTAACTGGCGTGAACTGAGCATCGGTGGCGGTGGTTCAAAGATAGTGCCGCGACTCCTCTGCACCCAGCCTATTATCTCATCACTGGCTCTGATGCGAAACCATTCACTATCAAGGTCAAGGTAGACCCTCAATCGATCGTTCTCATTCCGGATGTTATACTTCTGAGATTGATTTTTTAGGGTCCAGTTACCACCATCTTCGCTTGCTAATACTTGTACACGTCGCGACAGCGGTATCTTCAGCGTCTCAAACCCTCGAATCAATTCGGTTGACAAATCACCTTTCTCAAGGGCGGTCCGTGATGCTAAATCTACTTCAAACAGAAACGTCAGAATCTCAGGTTTCGATTGCTGGTAGACGATGAGTTTTTCATCGCCACTCTTGATGGTATAAGTCTGTTCTCGTTTTTTATCTTTAATAGACCACTGTTTGTCTCTCCTTTCAGTGGAAATTTCCATATCTGCGGAGAGCACAATTTTGTTTGTGTCAAATGCATTCTTGAGATCGGGTAGATAGATATCAATCTGGTTACCTGTTCTCGTGACTGTATACCCAGCACCGGAGACATCTTTGAGCAACCACTCCTCGCCACTTACCAAAACTTCAAGGACAGATGCACTTGGACGGAAGCGCATACGCTCTGTCAAACTGGCGAACATTTTTTGCCAATCAGTTGCTGTTTTCAATGCTTTATCCAGATCCTTCCCTTTCAGTTTAGCACGATGCGTCAACGCAGCGCTAAACAGATGCTCACGTTCCAATATAGCACTGTTTAGATTGCTGATATATTGACGCTCCAGACTGAAACGATAAACATCTGTAGTGTAAGCAAGCGGTTTTGAATTAACTGTCGGTCTGCCGCGCACTGCTGTCCGCGTGTGCAGTTGAAATTTAGGTGCCTTCGTCTGTGCAACCGATGGTGCTTGAAGGATATAAACACTAATACCGAAACCGACAGCGAGGATAAAGATAATGCCGAATGTTAGGCTTTTCAAAAATGCTTTCATATTTTTTCTCCTATTGTCGAGCGGCGGTTTTTAACTTTTCTTCTTGAACGAGTATTTGTAAAAATCAGTTGACTTTAAGTTGGCAAAAGTTCAAAATAAATGCATAGGTGAATCGTTCAATTTTACCAGGACTTGCACAACCCCACTGCAGGCGGGGTTTCAAACCCTAAAAAACACCTAAGCAAAAACCCCGCAGTGCGCGTCGGATGTCCGTTATCATGGAAAAATGCGTAAATCCTATTTACTATATTCTTCACGATTTGGAAAAATATGCAAGTGTTAAACCCTTTAGCGATTAAGTTAAACGAACAACTTCGCGATGCAGGATCAGCGGCTTTCTCATTACTCTCTGAGTTAGGGAAACGCATCTACCTACCGAAAGGCATCTTGAGCCAGACGGCTGAGGCAAATACGAAAGCCCACCGATTCAACGCCACACGTGCGATCGCCTTGGACTTTTCACTGGCACTGGACGCGGGCGATATGATGCACCTGCCGGTTTCGCGAGCACTTGTGCCGGAACTCTCATTGGAGAACATCTACGGCTACGCACCCGTACTCGGTCAACAAGCGTTACGGGAGACGTGGAAAACGCATCTCTTGAACGAGAATCCTGCGCTTGCCGAAAAAACGTTCAGTCTCCCAATTGTAACGAATGGAATGACACACGGGTTTAGTCTACTCGCGGAACTTTTCGTAGATAAGGGTGACACGCTTATCCTTCCCGATAAGATTTGGGGGAATTACCGACTCATCTTCCAGACCAAAGCAGGGGCGGATCTCCAAACCTATCCATTTTTTAACGCTGTGAGTGGTTTTAACACACTCGGATTTCGGGAGACACTTGCCAACGCTACCGATGGAAAATTGCTTGTGCTCCTGAATTTCCCTCACAATCCGACCGGCTATGCAATTACCCGTACAGAAGCACAACAGATTGTAGACGCGATTGTGGCGTGTGCCGAAACAGGGCGCAGTATCCTCGTTATAGTTGACGATGCCTATGCCGGTTTGTGGTACGATGTAGCAGTCATGCATGAATCCCTGTTTGGGTTGTTAGTTCGGTGCCATCCGAACGTGGTTCCAGTGAAGATAGACGGTGCCACCAAAGAGGAGTATGCGTGGGGTTTACGTGTGGCGTTTATGACCTTTGGACTCGGAGAAACACCGATGCAACCGCTTGAACAGAAACTGAGTGGATTGATCCGAGCGAATACCTCCGGTGCATCACAGGTCTCTCAGACACTTATCCTTGAGGCGATGAAGGCACCGGGTTACGCTGAACAGAAACAGCGCAATTATGAAACGCTCAAAGTACGCGCATCGAAAGCCAAAGCGGTCGCGTCTGATGCAAAATATGCGGAATTATGGGAAGTCCATCCGAGTCACGCAGGCTATTTTATATGCCTGAATCTTAAATCAGCAAACGCTGAAATAGTGCGGGAGCGACTACTTACGGAACACGGGACCGGCACGATCGCGCTTGGAGAGACAGAATTGCGGATTGCCTATTCTTGTCTGGACGCATCGGATATTGAGACGGTCTTTGCGGCGATTGCGAGGGTTATTGAGACGTTATAGCGCGTAGGTTGAGTGAAACGCGGCGATACCAATTTGAAGAACCGGCAGCCGGAAACCGTTAACTGATTTCCGACGGCCGATTGCGAATTTGATTTCTACTGTTCTGACTTTAAGGCACCCCATGTCGTGGTGGCTTTTCCACCCGGTTCAACGGGTGTTGTTGGCAAGGTTCCGACGGTTTTTCGGAAATAGACATCGTCTTCAACGTCGTTGGGACCCGCCCAGACCCAGTATGCGGTGGAATCCGGATCCTTCAGCGTTTCACGCATCGTGTCTGCGCCGAAGCCCCAGATCCCTTCACCAAACTGATCGAGTTGCGTCGCGTTATCCCAGCTGCTATCGTCAAAATCAGGTTGTTCCCAACCATCTTTCCGATCCGCGAGAGGTGCGCCGGCATCTGCCCTCCAAGTATCATCAGAAGGGATATAAGTGCCATCGTCAAGGATAACATCAAAAAGTGCACCACCACGTCCAGTATCACCGGGTTCTGCGTCGTGGACATAAACCCCGATGACAGCGTAGCCATCCGGCATGTCAAACTCAGTGACACTCGCTTGCTGCCAGTTATTGCCTTCAGCAACCTGTTCACCGTTAACGAAGCCGACCCATGAGTTATCACCATTGATGCGGAGTGTCGCTGCCCAAGCACTTGAAGCGACTAAAGCGAGAACTAAAACCAGAATTGTTGGAGCAAAAAATCGTTTCACGTAATTCTCCTTGTTTGTTGTGTAATAGAACTGATTAGAACCGTGTCTAACCGATTCTTGGGGTCGTTGTGATTAAACGATGACCCCAACGGAATTACTTGGCATCGTTTTTAATACGCGCCCACGTAGTAGCGAGTTTGTCTTCGGGCTCAACAGCAAGTGTCCCGATGGTATATCGGAAATAGATGTCGTCTTCGGCATCGTTAGGACCACACCAAACCCAGTTCGCTTCACAATCCGGGTCTTTGAGAATCGCGCCCATTATTGCGGCACCGAAGCCCCAGATACCACCCCCGAATTTTTCATAGATTTCGAGCTCATCTTCCCACTTACTGTCGTCGAAATTGACTTTTTCCCAGCCATCTTTCCGATCCGCGATCGGTTTGCCGGTATCGCATCGCCAGCCATCTTCACCTGTCCCGATATAGTCAGGCTTATCGTCAAGAATAATATCGGCGAGGAACCCGCCTCTACCAGCAGCACCGGGTTCCGCATCGTGGACATAGACAGCGATCTGTGCGAAGCCTTTGTCCAACTTAAATTCACTAACGGTCGGAGCTTGCCAGTTTCCGCTCGCTGCGACCTCTTCGCCATCGACAAAGACAACCCATGTATTATCACCACTGACCCGTATCTTGCCATTTTTGGGTACGGCATTTGCGGTTTGTATCAGAAGCATACCACTTAGGAAAAGCGTAAGTGCTAAACAAAGTATCCATTGATTTTTCATAAAAACCTCCGTGAAGGCGCGGTAGTGAACCGTGCCTATTGTTTGTTTGGGATTTCGGGGTTAAAAACCCCTCCTACATTGCATCTGTATGTGCTTCAAGTGATAATCGTCCAGCGAGATCAGCGACAAACTGATAGGCAACACGTCCTGAACGTCCACTTGAGGATGCCGCCCATTCCAAAGCGGCACGGCGTAGTGTATCCGCCGGCACAGAGAGTCCTCGTTTTTGTGCGTAATGAGACACAATTTGTAAGTAAGTGTCTTGTGAAATCCGATAGAAAGCGAGACGTAACCCGAAACGGTCGCTCAATGAGACCTTCTCCTCTGTTGCTTCACGTGGATACAACTCATCTTCATCGTTCTGCGGATACTGGTTTTCACCAACCAGTCGCGGCATCAAGTGCCGACGGTTTGAGGTGGCATAGATAAGCACATTGTCCGGACAGGCAGAAATTCCGCCTTCTAACATCGCTTTCAACTCTCGGTATTCGGGTTCGTCCTCATTGAATGCAAGATCATCACAGAAAAGAACATAGCGTTCAGGACGTTCCCACAGCATCTCGGCAATTTCTTGTAGATGGACAAGCCCCTCTTTCCCGATACCTACCAACCGAAGTCCTTTGTCCGCGTAGCGTTCCAATATCGCTTTAACGAGCGAGGATTTCCCGGTCCCGCGGTCGCCCCACAGCAAGACGTGATTCGCGGGCAACCCTTGCAGAAACTGCCGCGTGTTCCGGTCAAGTGCCGTCCATTGCGAGTTTATACCGATAAGATCTGTGCTATCGACGAGATGCGGGTGTTTAACAGGCACGAGGGCCCCCGTTCCATTCTGCGAGCGCCACTGAAAAGCGATGTAGTCGTTAAGACACTCATTCGGTGCATGCACTGTGCGTGCGTCCAAGCGGTTCAACAAACTATCGGCTTTTTCAAGCAGCTGCCTGAAAAGCGGCAAGATGCTTTCTATTTCCTGATTTTTATTACGCATAATTCAATTCAATCGATTTAAAATATCAATAAAGGATTCGGCTGTATTGCTATGGATCTGATTTTTCAGAGGTGTTGAGAACCTGTCTCAGCCATTTTTCAAATTCAGGATCGCTGTAAATGATTTTCAAAAGCCATCTACCACCCCATCTGAAACCCAAGGCAATACCGACACCAATCATGACTGCCCCCAACATAGCTCCCAACGGATATACTAATAACATCAACAATATGACTTCTCCAAAGCCTGGTCCTCCCATTGATAACCTCCTTACGTGATTGTGAGTTTTATTTCTTCTCGTGCCCGCTTCCGAAGTGGACATACCCAAATTATGGGTCAAGTTTCTTGAACTGTCCCCATGTTATTGCTAATTTGCCTGTCGGATCAACGGCGAGAGGTTCACCAAATGTTAAAGTCCCAAGATTCGATGACTCGTCTGGGTTCAGACCGTGCCAATCCATGAACACGAGTTCACCTTTTTTCTCAGGATCACCCGTGCCTTCTTCATATCCCGGTGTAAACCCGACTTCGGTTCCCT
This sequence comes from Candidatus Poribacteria bacterium, assembly GCA_022394775.1. GTDB lineage: Bacteria > Poribacteria > WGA-4E > WGA-4E > WGA-3G > WGA-3G. The sequence continues at coordinate 51,962 of JAGFCB010000044.1, read as the reverse complement.
CCTTGACTTTTACCTTCGTGAGCCACTCGAACGGCATCGCGACCTCATAAATCATACCACCTTTTCCCAATTCAGGGGTCGGCATGATCGCTATATCAGACTTCGGGAGATTCGGATTTTTGACACCACTAAAATCAGTAACGATGGCTTTCTTGTTGATATAGGCGAAATTAGGCTTACATGCAGGCTGTCCTGCCCCTATATTCTCCCAATCAATATACAAAAAAATTGTATCGCCGACCCACGGTTGACCGGCATTCGCTGCTGGTGCGAAAATATCGTCGCGCACCGCCGCTGCGAAATAGAAGGTCTTCGCATCATACATGGTCGACCACGTCATCGTGAGGTCATCTTTTCCCTTCCACGCGCCTTTCCCGCGCAGGAGTTCCTTCTCTGAGTCAAACGCAACCCAGACGGCATATTTCCAGTCGTCAAGTTTTCCATCAATCTTAGGAGCGTTCGGGATGAACCCCGCGATTGATTCTGCATATTCCAACCCAAACGCATCGCTGTTGTCCTCTGGCAAAAAGTCTCCATTCACTGAGAAAACGAACAGAAACCCGAAGAGGATGGATAAAATCATTGTTTTCAACATTTGATCATCTCCTTCGCTATTTTGGTTGTTGGCTTATTGCAATTTTCGCACTGGTGCTAAATTTAGTAACTCAGACACATCTTCAAGAATCGCATAAACATCGTAATCATCAAAAGCTGCTCGTGGTGTAACACCTGATAACACAGGAATAAAGTCAATCTCGGCATGGTGCGCGGTTTTGGCATCGGTTACACTATCACCAATATAGAAGCAATTTTGAGGGACGCAATTCAATCTTTCCACTGCCGTCAATAAACCGCTTGGGTCGGGTTTCTGCACCGACACATCTTCAAAACCGATGATGACTTCAAACACGTCCGATAGATGGTCTCGTTTAAGAATCGCTTCGATGCGGTAACGATACTTCAACGTAACAATACCAAGCCGGATACCGAAGTTCCGCAATGCTGCGACTGTTTCAGGCACAACGTCAAAGAGTTCCGTCATGCCAGTCATCACTTCATCGGCGCGTTCGATAAATAGCCGGACAAATTCATCGGTGTACCCGGTGTATTCTTTTCCGACTAACATCGTTAGTGCGTCAGGCAGTGATAAACCGATCGTTCGCCGAATTTCGGCATCGCCCGCGAGGGGTAGACCGAGTCTGCCAAGCGCGAAGTTGATACATTCAATGACCCCGCGCGAAGAATCTGCCAGCGTATAGTCAAAATCAAAGATGATGGCTTGAACGGGCGGTTTTAATTGTCTCAAAACTCAAGTTCGGGTATCCCGACCTCCGCTGCTGTTTCTTGAATCTGTCGCCACGTTTCATCGTCAATAGGGATACCTTCGCGTAAACGACGCGCCGTTTGGCGTGCCTCAATTTCACCCGGTATCAGGATTTCGTCGAATCCGGGCGCGGTTGGGGAGGCTTTCACGTGCGATACAAGTCCGTCAACATGCTCATAAAAATCGTCAAGCGAGGTGAAATTAGCGATGTCCAGTGCGATCATCAGGACACCGTTCTGAAGCCGTGTGTTTCCAGATCCACTACAGCCTGCACCGGACAACGCGCCGCCAAGAACGTCAATCATCAGACCGAGCGCATATCCTTTATGTCCGACAATCCCACCGAGTGGTAACAAAGCACCCGGTGGAGATGCCATCAAGTCCTGTGGGTTTGACGTGGCTTCACCCTCACTGTTAATGAGCCAACCGAGCGGTACAGAATCCCCACGATTAACCGCCACTCGAATCTTACCTTGCGCGACGACACTGCTTGTGATGTCGAGTAGCATTGGATGTCCATTGCGTGTTGGCGTCGCAATCGCTATAGGGTTGGTTGCCAACCTTCCGTCTCGTCCACCGAATGGAGCAACGTATAACGCAGTTCCACCGGCATTCACCGTCGTGATACCTACCATATCCGCTTCAGCTGCCATCATCGGGTAACTTCCAATCCGTCCGATGTGATTGCAATTATAGACGCTGATTGCACTGATGGTACTCGATTTAGCTTTCTCAATCGCGAGCGACATCGCCTTCTGTGCGATGACATGTCCAAACCCCCAATTCCCGTTGATGAGGGCATGTGAGGCAGATTCACGCTCGATTTCCATTGTGGCACCGGGCTGAATTAAACCTGATTCAATGAGGCCGATATACTGCGGAATACGGAGAACGCCGTGCGAATCGTGTCCTGCAAGGTTTGAAGCGACAAGCAGTTCGGCGATAATCCGTGCCTCGTCGCTCGGAACACCACCGGCTTCAAAAATGTCGGTAGTAATCTTTTGTAGCTGCTCTTGTGTGAAATTTGGCATATCTCGGTTCGTGTCTACCTCTATTTTCTGCTACGCTGCATCAAACAGCGATGGGAAGTGGCGGTACGGATCGGCAGGTTCGCGGAAGAGGATCTTTTGACGCTCTGTTAGTTCTATATCCTCCGGTGGTGCCACGCGTCGCGAGGTCCACGCGATGTGTGAGACGCAATATTTGTAGAGCAGTGATCGACGCTGGTGCTTACCGTTCCACGCCGCGGTGCCGTGCGTCAACGCTTCAGTAAATAGGATTGCCGACCCCGCAGGCGCATCCGGAATGATGACACAAGGTGAGTCTTCAGGCGCTGCAGCTATTTGTTGTGGCAGCTTGAAATTGCCTTTATGGCTACCCGGAATGCAACAGAACCCGCCGTGTTCCGGTCCGGTATCGGCGAGGTTCCATGTCACGACGACAAATCCGTTGTGAATCTCGTTGTCTCGGAAAGGGTAATATTCTCCAGGGCTTGCTTTCGCCGTTGGGGATGTGGCACCGTAATCGGCGTGCAATCCGCCTCGCGGCATGCCTTCCTCCATATACATGCCGTAAATCCTGTCAAGTCGGAAGCAGTCGCCTAACCGGAATTGAAGTATCGACATAATCTTAGGATGGTCGAGTAGATTGCAAAACGGTTTCCCCCACTGCAGGAAACCAGAGCCGTCCGGCGCGCTCCCAAATCTTTGGACTTTTCCGGGTGTCGGGAGCTGTTGATCGTCAATTCGTTGATTCAGTGCTGCGAGTTCATCTGGACTCAGGACATTTTCAATGACGAGGTAACCTTGAACGTCGAAGAGGTACTGTTGTAACTGTAGATCGCTCATGCGTTGACTCTCCTATTATCTACAGGTTCAAATTTAACTGTGAAATAGTCTCAATAGTCGTTGATAGTCAATTTATCATATTGGTTGGACTTTGTCAAATAAATTTGCGTTTGTGACATGTGATGCCCTATATTGTGCAACGTGAATACAGATCTGCCCATTTTTGTGCAGATTATTTGTGTTAGAACCGGAAATAGCGGTATATTTAGCGGTTCAGCTGTTGGCATATAAGTTGCTAAATCATAGCAAGCGTCTATCGCTTGAAAGGAGGCATCCGACTTATGAAAAAACGAGTCTCTCTTATTTTCGCTTTGCTATTGCTTTCCATATTCATGTTACCAATCACTTTCGGGCAGAATACTTCGCAATGGCACTTGCCTGATGGTGCGGTAGCACGGCTCGGTAAAGGCAGTATAATTGACATCAAGTATGCACCGGATGGTACGCATTTCGCTGTAGTGAGTACTATCGGAATTTGGCTTTACAATGCACACACCTATAAAGAAACTGCCTTGCTTACGGGTCATACATGGGAGGCTTCTGCGGTAGCGTTTTCTACAGATGGAAAGACACTCGCAAGTGCGAGCTGGAATGATCCTATTCAAGTGTGGGACGTCTACACCGGACAACTCCGGAGGACGCTGACAGGATATGTGAACGATGTTAACGCTATTGCGTTCTCACCGGATGGAAAAACGCTTGCGATCGCAAATGCTAATGAAATCCTATTGTGGGATGCAGAAACCGGTGTGCAGCAAACTGTCCTTAGAGGACACACCGGCTCAGTAAAGGCTATTGCGTTTGTCGGAGATGGGAGCAAATTAGGGAGTGCAAGCCGGGATGGAACGATACGAGTCTGGGATGTGCTGACGGAACAACATGAGCCTTTAGATGTAAAACTGAACAAATATGCAGATGTTGTATTCTCATCAGATGGAAAAGTACTTGCTGTGGAGTACAGGAACATTCGGAAGATCGAGTTGCGGGAAACAGACACAGGTCAATTCCTACGGACCTTCAGAACTGCAGAATCAATAGATGCTATTGCGTTTTCGCCAGACGGGAGAATGCTTGCCAGTAGCAGTGGCTGGCCGAACTATCCAATTGAATTGTGGAATGCACAAACGGGCGAACCCTTCGCAACTTTTACAGAACATACAGGGCGTGTTAATGCGATGGCATTCTCACCGGATGGGAAAACACTGATCAGTGGGAGCAACAACGGTACGCTTCTGGTGAGGGACCTGGAGACAGGTGAGAATCAGAAAACACTCCAAGGATACCTGGGTTCGGTGGGTGTCATTGCGTTTTCGCCGGATGGAGAAACCCTCGCGAGTGGAAGTTCAGAACACACAATTCAATTGTGGAATATGGATACGCGACAGTCTCACGTCAAGCTTGAAGCCAATGCGTTTTGGGTCTGGGGTCTTGCATTTTCGCCAGATGGACAAACAATCGTCAGCGGGAGTTCAGAGGCGGTGTTGGTATGGGGTATACCCACACGGAAACTTCGGGCGTTGCATTACAATTGGTACGGGGCTATTGCATTTTCACCTGATGGAGAGACGTTTGCAAGTGGAAGGTTTGACGGGACAATTCGGTTATGGGATGCATCCACGATTCATGATCGTGAGGTGCTCCAAAATCGCGCTATGCTTGACACCCATCGCGATAGTTTTAATAGCATTGTTTTTTCGCCGGATGGAAAAACGCTCGCAAGTGCAGGTAGGGAAGGTTCTATTTTGTTGTGGAACGTTTCTACGGCACAACTCAAAACAACTCTCGATGGACATCAGGAACCCATTGCTACCTTAGCATTTTCGCCAGATGGCAGGACACTCGCCAGCGGGAGTTGGGATGACACTATTCGATTGTGGGATCCAGAAACCGGTATACTGAAGAAAACCCTTACCGGACATACAGAGGGTGTAACTTCGGTTGCATTTACGTCGGATGGGGCAACACTTGCCAGCGGTGGTGGCGACGGGACTGTTCGGTTGTGGGACGCACACACAGCTCAAGATCAAGGGATCCTTACAGGACACGAATATGAGGTTAATTCGGTTGCGTTTTCGCCAGATGGTCGCACGCTCGCCAGTGGTGGGGAAGAGGGCACGATTCTTTTATGGGAAATTCAGCCTGAACTGCCTGAGGATGTCAACGGTGATGGCAGCGTCAATATTGACGATTTAAGTTTCGTTGCTAACCGTATCGGGCAGATTGGAGATGGAAATGCGGCAGATGTTAACGATGATGGGGTTGTTAATGTCCTTGATCTTGTCGCGGTTGCGAAAGCGATGGAGTGAGGTGCGAGTAAAAAAGAGAGGCGCGCTCGAAAAGCGCGCCTGCAACAAGAAAACAAACCGAGAGGCATTATTCGTTGATGTAATCTGAGCGTAACTCAAATGTATGTAAGACCCAACTGGCTGCACGGACATCAAGTTCAGCCTCAATCGCCATTATCTCTTCCAATGCCTCATAAGCGGTGACATCCTCCTGGGTCTCAAACTCCATCGTAACGAGCCGATGTGGAGATTCACCATTATAGTTGTCGTAAGAGGCTACTCCTTTCAACTGAGGGGGGCCTACGAGGGCTGAGGAAATGGAGTCAACCCACTCAAGATATGCTGCTTTACCGCCTAAGGGATATTCAATAAAGATAATCCCTTTAATCGGCCAGTCCTGTTTCTCGGTTTTTGCGTAGTCAGAACGCTCAATAAACGTATGCGCGCTCACTTTGGTTGCGTGGTTGGGAAGATCTTCAAAAACGGCAGCGATCTCTGGACGATTCATATATGCCGCCGCATCAAGAAAACTGTCAAATTCAAACTCGACAAACCGGTGCGGACTGACATCCTCAACATTGTCGTAAGATCTTATCCGCTTGACCTCATCCGGGGCTTGTAACGTTGATGCAATAGAGGCAATCCACGTAAGATACACATCCTTTGCCCCTTCTGGGTAGTCAACTAACCACACTAAACTCACTGGACCATTTTCCATGTCAACCATAGTCATCTCATCCATGGTAGCCTCTGCTGGTGACACCGCACCTAAAAGGGGATCTTGTGATCTGCCACAACCAGTGAATGCAATGAGTGTGATGGCAGTTATTAAAAATATATTTGCTAATTTCAAATTCATCATTCTGTCTCCTTTGGTAAATAAAGTAATACAGCGTAGGTGTTTTTTATCCTAACATATTACGCAATACAATATAACTCTTTTTCTTTAACTTGGTTACGACTCCCAAATCGGCTCAGGAACTTGTGCGCGGAAATTCGTTGTGCGAGCCATAACAAACAGGAGATCCGAAAGCCTGTTTAAACTTCGGATTATTTCCGGATTGACTTCCGTTTCATGGGCAAGATGAACAACACGTCGTTCACTTCGGCGACATACGACGCGCGCAATATGTAAAATAGCACCCGCAGCGCATCCACCGGGGAGAATAAAGTTCGTCAGTGGCGGAAATTCCTCAGAAAGTGTGTCTATCGCGGTTTCCATCACTGTTGTGAAATCCGCTGGTATACGAAAATCGGCGGCTTTCGTGTGTGTCGCAGGCGTTGCCAAATCTGCTCCCACCGCGAAGAGGTGGTTTTGGATCTGCGCCATCAAGTCGGAGAGGTCTGTATCATCGATGAGTGTTTGTGCATAGCCGATGTAAGCGTTGAGTTCATCGACAGTCCCGATCGCCTCAATTTGGGCTGCATCTTTTCCGACTTTTGTCCCACCGTACAGCGCGGTTTCGCCAGTATCACCAAATTTAGTGTAGATTTTCATAGCAATCCATTATATACTTTGGGGAAAAAGGAGTCAAGTTAAGTATGAAAATATCGGGCAAAATTCAAAAAGTTAACGTTGTCGATTTGCGGGTGCCTACATCGGATACGCTACTCGGTTCCGATCCGTTCCATAAGAAACCTAACTATTCCGCAGTGCTAACAACAATAGAAACAGACACCGGACATCAAGGTATTTCTGTCGCTTTTACTGCCGGTGCCGGGAACGATTGGATCGCCTACGGTGTTGAAGACCTTGCGCAACTCGTGGTTGGAATGGAAATGGACACCTTCGCTGATGATCCCGGGGCGTTTCACAAACTCCTCGTAGACCATCACCAACTACGTTGGCTCGCAGACGGTGTGAACCGGATGGCGATCGGGAGTATTGTCAATGCGATGTGGGATGTGTGGGCAAAATTAGTTGATAAACCGCTCTGGAAACTACTGGTCGATTTGCCGCCAGAGAAAATTGTGCAATCCATCGATTGGCGGTATTTAAGAGACGCGCTGACACCTGACGAAGCCGCAGAGATTCTCCATACACATTGGGACAGCCGAGAAACCCGTGAACAGAAACTCCGTCAACAGGGACCGAAGGCGTATTCCACAGCAGGATGGCTCGGTTTGACGGATGAACAGATTATTGAGACCGTGAATCAAGTGAAAGCAGCCGGACTCAACTGCTTCAAAATGAAGGTCGGACAGGATCTGGAATTTGATAAAAAACGACTCGCCTTTATTCGCGAGGCAATCGGGCCAGACGCGCTTTTGATGTTAGATGCAAACCAAATCTGGGGTGTTGATGAGGCGATCGCCTATATGAAGGCGTTAGCAGCATTCAAACCGACATGGATTGAAGAACCGACAGCGCGTGATGATGTGCTCGGCTTCGTAAAAATATCGCGTGCTTTGGAGAAGTACGGCATCGGTGTTGCTACGGGGGAACAAGTGCCGTCCCCTGTTATTTTCAAACAATTAATCACAAGTGGTGCAATTCAGTATTGTCAGATTGATGCGACGCGGTTAGGCGGTGTCAATGATGTATTGGCGGTTATCTTAATGGCAGCGAAGTATAATATTCCAGTTTGTCCGCATGGTGGCGGCATCGGTTTGTGCAACATGATTCAACACTACGCCATCTGGGATCAAATTTGTGTCGCCGCGCGCTCGGATACACAGGTAGTTGAGTATCTAAACTTCTTGCAAGAAGAGGTTTTCCTGCATCCCATCCAAGTCCACAATGGTGCCTACGTTACACCAACGGTGCCGGGCTGGGGACTTGAGATGTATCCAGACTTCGTTGAAAAGCACACCTATCCGACAGGTTCAGTCTGGCAAGGTAGAGAGGCATCTGGCGGCATCACTTTTTTGGCTTAACTGTCTTTAAAAAATAAAAATGCGCGGTTAAAAAACCGCGCGAATGATGAAAAGAAAACACCGTCAAAGTCAGATCTGTTAGGGTTTCGCGCCTTCCGCGCGTTCTTTATACGCCGCAGCACCGGACGTAATCCACCCGCCAACGCCTGTCATTAAGAACCGCACACCAGCCTTGACATATTTCTCAACCATGGCATCAAGCGTCAAAGTGCCAGCAACCCGTCCCGCTGCTTGGATGCGCGCGAGTGCTGTATCTATCGTATTCTGGACATCTGGGTGCGTCAGGTTCCCGATATGCCCCATAGAGGTCGCTAAATCTGATGGAGCGACGAAAAACACGTCAATGTGATCGACAGTCAGAATCTCGTCCAGATTGTTTATAGCAACAATATCTTCGATGAGGACAATGACGAGTGTCTGTGAATTGGCGACATCAAAGTAGTTGTCTACGCCATAACCTTGGCGGCTGGTATACATCCCGCGATGCCCGATGGGTGCAAACTTTGTGCCGTCTACCACGTTTCGCGCTTCCGCTTTCGTGTTGACGTGCGGGACAGCAATTCCCATCGAACCACAATCAAGCGTGCGGTAGATAAGTCCTTGGTCATTTCGATTGACCCGTGTGATAGAAGTCATGCCCCAGAGGTCGCAGGCGCGTGTTAGATCGCCGATTCGTGACGCATCAACAGCACCGTGTTCGCCTTCCAACCATACACCGTCAAATCCATTTGGACCGAAGATGTCTATATCATCAGCATTCGTCAACCCCGAGATGATGTATGCGAGATCGCCATTTGCTAATTTTTCTTTAACGCGATTGGGTCTTATTTCCATAAATCTCTCCTGTGAGGGTGTTATCTTAGGCGTAAAGAGTATCAGGAATCTTGAAAATTGTCTATAAAAAAGTGAAGTGCACACTTAGACAGCGCGCACTCCGCTTTTAGGTCCGTAATGGCATATCCGTTTGATAGATCGCCTTACTATGAACAAGAATGTTAACGCTGAAATAGGCTTCGTTGCCTATTCACTGGCACGCAGCAGGTGGATACCCATTGCAATGTTCAACAGTGGAAGTATGGCATCAAAGAGGATCCACACTAAACTGCGGGTGTCCATGCCGACAGGTGTAAAGTCTGACGCGACCTCCATGATACCGAACCAGTTCCAGAAGAAAATTATGGCTGTGAAAATGAACCCGTAGAATAGTGTGTTCGCCGCTATGAACTCTTGAACGCTTGAATCCGATCCGACGCGACTCATGCGAATGTAACCGAATATTAACCCCAGTATTATCGAAAGAGCGGAAAGTGGATTGATATAGTCCCAAACGGAACTGTGCGGACTATCAGGGGTGGAGGTGTGGTAAAGTGGCTCGATTATTGTCTGGATGGCGACTATCGCCGCAATGACGATAAGCACAACGCCTATGAATCGCTTGAGGCTTTCCATGAAAATTTCTCCTTTCCCTTATTGGGTCCAGTTAAATCCTATCCCGAGACGCAATAAGGGATAGCATTGTGAATGGATGAAGTTTGAGGTTATTCGCCTCTCGTTAACGAAACAAGAAATTACCTTCACTTCTCAAAACGGAAAAATTTGTCACACTCACCTGCATTGTACATTTTACAAGATAAAAAGTCAATCTTTTTTAGGAAAAAGTATATTGGCGTGTCTAAATTGCGGAATTAAAAATGCATGAGAATCACGCTTTGATGTCTCCGTTGTATTTTATGCAGACGCTTCGGAAATAAACGTCCTAATTTCTGTGGCGTGTCTTTCAAAATCGTGCTCGGCGAGAGATTTGAGGGTATCTAACTGTGTAAGGGCATCTATCTCCCAGCGATCAATTTCTGGATTGATGCGTAAATAATTACCCTTTAGCAACAGTTTCGCTATATAGGCAGATGCTTGGGCTTGCAGCGTCATCACGTAGGAGGTTAGTTTCGCACCACCCCATCCGGTGATAAATCCCCAGCCGCGTCGCTGCCGATACATGTTTGTCGAATGTCCTGTGCCGATGGAGAGCATCCGAATCTCTCTCGCCTCTTTTCTAAACACCGAGAGTGCCTCTGTGGCGGCAATTGTGGAAGGGTTGTTTGCCCATAAGCAGCCGTCCGCTAACAAGAGGTTGTCAACGGACTTTGGGGCAAAAAATGTGGGCGCAGCACAAGAGGCAAGAATAGCATCTCGTAAACAGACCTTTTTATTTTTAGGGACAATCTCCGAATCGTGACCTCCGTAATTGGATCGAAAAATGTGGACTTCACTTTTGGCGATCTCAGAACTTGTTATCATCAATGGCGTTGGGATTTCACCGAGAGGCGTTGCCGGAATATGCTTGGCGATAACTTGAGCGAGTTGTTCGCTTGGATATTTGCTGAGAAACAACGGGATACGATACCACCGTTTTCGGAAGATATGCGGGGTTTCGGTCTCAAAAAGTTCGACGATATCAGTCATAGGGATGTCAGAGACAGCAGCACCAGCAATAATTGCCCCTGTGCTTGTGCCTGCAATGAGATCGAAACAGGTTTTGATACGCGTCCCAAAGGCACGCTCAATTTCGGCAAGGAGTTGAGCGGTGTACATGCCGCGCGTGCCACCGCCATCTAATGCGAGGATGTGGAAGGTGTCTGTATTTCCCATTAATTGGTTACCGATATATCTTAGTCTTGGTTTATTTGTTATCTTCGTGTGTCTTCTACAGTCAACATACCACATCTCTATGCCAAAATCAACTGAATTTATCTTGACACGAACTCGTAACTTCTGCTAAAATCCTATGCAAAACAGCAGAACAAGGAGCAATCATGAATCGTAGAAATTTTTTCATTCAAGGAAGTACCGCAGTTGCAGGACTGCTGCTCGCGAACAGTCCGCTGCGTCTTTATGCAGATCACCACGAACACGCGCATACCCATGGTCACACGTTACCAAAACTCCGTTACCCGTACGATGCGCTTGAACCACACATTGACAAGCGTACAATGGAAATCCATCACGGAAAACACCATCAAGGTTATGTCAATAAACTCAATGCAGCGATTGCGCACCATCACGATTTGGAGCACATGTCAATTGAAGGTATACTTCGGAATATTGATAAAGTGCCTAAGAACATCCGCCAAGCCGTTATCAACAGTGGTGGTGGGCACGCCAACCACACGCTTTTCTGGAGCATTATGATCCCTGACGGCAGAGAACCGACAGGTAAAGTTGCCGAAGCTATTCAATCAACGTTCGGATCACTCGATGCTGGTAGCGAGATGTTCGCTCAAACAGCGAAAACGCATTTCGGATCAGGATGGGCATGGCTTGTCGTTGACGAGAAAAAGAAGTTACAGATCTACTCAACATCGAATCAGGATAGCCCGTTGATGAAAGGACATATCCCTATCCTCGGTCTTGATGTCTGGGAACACGCCTACTATCTCAACTACCAGAACCGACGCGCCGATTACGTCGATGCCTGGGGCAAACTCGTCAATTGGAAACAGGTTAACGCCCATTATCTTGCGGCGATGAACGCTTAAATCGCGACTACCAAGAATTAGGAGGGACCATGGAGCGTAGAGATTTTTTGCGACGTAGCGGTATGACGCTCACAGGGCTACTGCTCAGTCCGTGGGCAGTCTACGCCTTCCCAAACCGGGACGATGAAATGCTTGTGCCGTTCGTGGATCAACCACCTCCAGAGCAAGGACGGCTGGATTGGAATACATTTGACACTTTTATCACCCCGAACGATGAATTCTTTAACGTTTCGCACTACGGCAAACCCGAAGTCGATCTCGCAACATGGAAACTCGAAGTAAGCGGCTTAATCGATAATCCGTTGATGCTCACGATTGACGACATCAAAGCGCGCCCCCGTCAAGAAGTAACCTTTACTTTGGAGTGCTCCGGTAATCACGGGTTTCCAACATTTACTGGCGCAATTGGTACCGCAAGATGGGCTGGCACACCCCTCGCACCGATCCTCAAAGAAGCCAACATTCAAGAAGATGGCATTGAGGTCATCTTCTTTGGACACGATGTCGGTGAAGAGGAACGACGAAAGGTTAAAATGCGTCAGAACTTTGCACGCAGCATGTCCGTTAAAGACGCGTTGGAAGATACGATGCTCCTCTGCTATGAGATGAACGGTGAACCGTTGCCACACGCGAACGGTGCGCCGCTGCGCTTAATTGCTCCCGGTTGGTACGGTATCGCATGCGTCAAATGGCTCAAACGGATTGAGGTGCGTAACACCCGATACATGGGACGATTTATGGGACGCGATTATGTCACGATGCGAGAGGAGAAACGTCAAGATGGCGAATCTGTCTGGATGGAAACCTCAGTCGGTAGGACAAAGCTGAAATCGTTAGCAGCGAAAGTAACGCGTATCGGCGATAAATACCGCATCTATGGTGCTGCATGGGGTGCTCCTATCAAAACTGTTGAGGTGAGCATTGATGGCAGCGCATGGCAAAAAGCGACGATTGATCCGGAAGCGGACGCGGAATTCGCATGGAAAATCTGGCATCTTGACTGGAGCAGCCCATCAATAGGCGAACACACCATCGTCTCCAGAGCGATTGATACGAAAGGGAACACCCAACCCGCAGCGGATTCTGATTATATCACTGGAAAGCATACCTACTGGGAAAGCAACGGTCAGGTCGTCCGCCGAATCAATATTGAATAGAACTTATACTTCCATATTGCTGGCGAGGTGTTTTTGCTGAGGTATTTCCCTTAGAAACCTCGCCAACGACACGTGATAGGTAGGTGTTTATGAACATAACCGATGCCCAGAAACAGCAATTCCAAGAGGAAGGCTATTTCATTTTAGAAAATGTTATCCCGGAACCGTTTCTGGAACTCCTTCGCGGTGAATGCGGGACCTTTATCAATCAAGCGGATGCTGAAATGGAACGTGAGGACACGGATGTACTCGGTCTCAACCATCGCGGTAAACGGTATTTTGTCTCAAACTGTTTCAGGAAACAACCCAAACTTCGCGAATTCCTGTTCAGCGATCTGATGGCAGATGTCTGTCGTGCGACTTTAGGCGATACGGCGTATCTCTTCTGGGAGCAGTATGTTGTCAAAGGTGCGGAAGAAGGGATGAAGTTTAGTTGGCACCAGGATTCAGGCTATGTCGGCTATCCCGATCACAAACCTTATCTCACCTGTTGGTGTGCGCTTGATGATATGTCTGAAGAGAACGGAACAGTCTACGTGATGCCGTTTTCTCGCATCGGTATCCGTTCGTGGGTAAAACACATCCGTGACGATGAGAGCAACGATATGGTAGGCTATTTCGGCCCGGAGAAGGGTGTGCCTGCTGTTGTGCCTGCGGGGAGCATTGTAGCGTTCACAAGCGTCAATTTCCACTGTAGCGGCACGAACTACACAAACAACATGCGGCGTGCGTACCTTGCGCAGTATTCAGCGGAACCGCTGCTTTCACATGACGGGAGCCGGTTGTGGGGCAATGCGGAACCATTGTTGCAGGATGGCAAATCCGCGGTCGGAGAACCACCACCGGAAATTACATCACGGTTCGATTAGGGTAGATTGCGCGGCGGAGCACTCCGCCACGCGTATTCGTACCGTTTTCTATTCTGTTTCAACTGGAACGGATTCACCGCTGACGTTACTAACCGAGCGGCGACTGAATCCGGTCAGATAGTTTCCAATCTGATCTTGGATATCCCGGGCAGGTGTGGCAGAGCCGACGTAGTGGCTGATGAGGATACCGAACGCAAAGACTTCATCGTCTGCTGTCACAGCGTATCCAGCAAGCGCAGAAACACCGCTTAACGTACCCGTTTTCGCACGCAACATCTTTTCAACAGACACGCCTTGCATCCGATTTCTTAAAGTGCCGTCAACGCCAGCCACCGGCAGCGATGCCAAATACTCAGGCATCAACTCAAAATTCCGGTACATATAAACTAACAACCTCGTGAGTAGTTCCACGTTGAGAAGATTGTAGCGAGAGAGTCCAGAACCATCAACGAACCGATGTGCTGGCGGTTCACCCATAATTTCTTCTAAGAATTCGTTGACAGCGTCCCTCCCTTTCTGCCACGTCCCGGGTTCACCCATCACTTCAGCACCGATCGTTTTGAAGAGCAGTTCAGCGATCCAATTGTCGCTCGGCTTGTTCATTAATTTGATGATATCGGCAAGTGGCGGTGATAAGTGTTCAGCAACTGTAGTCGCATCTAACGGCACTGTTCCAGGAACGACATCACCTGCCACCTCAATGCCTTTTTCCATGAGTTCGTTTTTCAGTAGATAACCACATGCAAGGGCTCTGCTCCGTGTACCGGGTTCAGGCTCTATTTGTCTGATACTTAAAGCACTAATCCGAAGCGGTCTATCGTCCCACATCCATCCGGGACCTTCCCGAACGGTATCAAGATATGTTGTATCAACAACAATATCACCTTGTATTGATTTTACGCCGGTTTCGAGCAGTATATCAGCAAGTTTTACTATATGATGGGGCTGAAGCACCGGATCGGCTCTACCCTTAAGATAGATATTTTTTGGCACTTGTATATCCGCATCCGCATTGACATAGACGGTTGTTTCAAACTGGTAGTCTGATCCGAGCCTTGCCAAAGCCGTAGCTGCCGTGAAGAGTTTCGTTGTGGAGGCGGGGTGATGTAATTTGTGTGGATTCTTTTCATAAATCACCTCACCGGTTTCGACAGCAACAACCTTTACGCCGATGCTTGCTGTTGTGAACAACGTTTCCTGTAAAACAGTATCAATATCGGTCTGTAATTTTTCGAGTGGATCTGCAGAAATTGTTAGCGGTTGTGTCTGAACCGGTTTCGGTTTTAGCAGCGATATTCCACAACCTGAGAACAACACGACGCAAATGAGTAAAATAGCATATTTTTTCATAATATTTAAATCATAACATAATTACATGAATTATGAAAAGGAAACATGGTGTCCTTTACTTATGGGGCGTAGTAGGTAGGACGACAACCACAAACGTCTTGACTTTTACGCTAAAATGTGATAAAATTCCAATAACGGAATTAAACGGGGATTGCTAAAGGAGACACCAAATTTTGGCGTTGTAGGGGCGAAACTTGCAAGCCCATATTCAGAACAGAAGCCAAAACATACAGTGAAAAATAACATGGTCGAATTTTACGATACAACGCTCCGGGATGGTAGCCAAGCAGAAGGTGTAGCGTTTTCTGTTGAAGATAAACTCATTATCATAGAGGCACTCGATAAATTAGGTGTTCGCTATATTGAGGGCGGCTATCCCGGCTCTAATCCAAAAGATATAGAATTTTTCAAGCGTGCGAAAGACATGGCACTGGAAACAGCAACGATTGTGCCGTTCGGTAGCACGAGATACCCTACTTATACCACCGATACCGATCCAAATTTGGCGGCTTTGCTGGATACGGGTGCGCGAACTGTTACCATCTTTGGAAAAAGTTGGCGACTCCATGCCACGGATGTCCTTCGGGTGACAGCAGAAGAGAACTTGGAATTAATTGAGGGTTCTGTCCGTTATCTCGTGGAGAACGGTCGTGAGGTGATTTACGACGCGGAACACTTTTTTGATGGCTATGCCGATGACGCTGCGTATGCAGTAGAGACACTACGAGCCGCTGCAGCGGGCGGCGCTAGCTGCCTTGTTCTCTGTGATACCAACGGCGGCAGATTACCCTTAGAGATTCAGGAAGGCATTGAGGTTGTGCTATCTGAGTTGTCATTGGCTGTCGGTATCCACGCGCACAACGACGCTGGCATGGGTGCGGCGAATTCAGTATTGGCTGTTCAGGCGGGTGCGACCCACGTACAAGGCACATTCAACGGCTACGGTGAACGGTGTGGAAACGCGAATCTTGCCTCTATTATCCCTACAATCCAACTCAAACTCGGAAGAGAGTGCCTCAGCGAGATGCAGCTGCAAGCCATAACAAGCGTGTCACGACTTATCAGTGAATTGGCGAACCTTCCACACGATGAGCGTCAACCATACGTGGGACGTTCCGCTTTTGCGCACAAAGGCGGTTTACATACCGATGCGATCCGTAAAAATCGACTCACTTATGAACATATCGTGCCAGAAACGGTTGGCAATACACAACGGATTCTCGTCTCTGACCAAGCCGGACGCGGCACTATCATGAAAAAAATTGAAAAAGAATATCCGGATTACGACAAGAGTTCACCACAGGTCCTGGAACTTTTTAAACGCCTTAAAGAAGCCGAGCAGGACGGCTACCAATACGAAGCCGCCGAAGCATCTTTCGAGCTGCTAACACATAAGATATTTAACGGATACGAGTCCTTTTTTGAACCTGTCGGTTTCCGCGTGATTGTTGAGCAATTCACCGACTTCGCGATGCGATCTGAAGCAACGGTAAAGGTTACAACACCGGATGGACTGACCGCACACACTGCCGCTGATGGCGACGGCCCCGTCAACGCACTTGACACCGCTCTCCGAAAAGCACTCGAACAATTCTACCCCGCCTTGCAGACGGTTCGACTCATAGATTACAAGGTCCGAGTGCTGGATACGAAAGCAGGTACCGGTTCTAAAGTTCGCGTATTGATTGAAGCAAGTGATGGCGAGCAGAGTTGGAGAACCGTCGGTGTCTCAGAGAATATCATCTCCGCGAGTTGCGAAGCACTACTGGATAGTTTTGAATATAAACTGTATACGGATAAAAAATTCGCTACCTCACAAACGTTCAAATAATTAACCAATTACACATCTCGCCTACGAATCGCGTTTGAACTTGCAGCCTTGGGGGAAATATGGGACATTTAGACACAATTGAGAAAGCAGCACAGAAACTAATCACGCTCTGTCAGAAGGAGAAGCAGACAAAAATTGACAAGGAGCGGATGCTTACCATACAGGCAGAGATCCTTGCGAGCATCGAGAACCTTGCTGAGTGCGAACTCTGTGGATCCATCAGTGAAATAATTGTAACCATGACTTTGACGGATGTCACAGCGAAATTGTGTAGGGAATGTGGTGTTAAATCACTGGAGGCAGGAAAAATTCAAGCTTCTAAACAGGGGACATCTCGCAAACGGACACGTCGTACGAAAACATCAGGAGACCCCAAACCTAAAGTTGAGAGGACCGCTTCCAAGCAAGCAAAACCGGTTGAGGCACCAGAGACTCCCGCTGCGTTATATACTCGCGTGGAAGCACAGACCGGTATCAAAAAAGCCGATGTCAAACGTCTTCATAAGATCCTTCAAGGCATTGCTACCCCGATGAGCCCAGAGCATACGCTGACTTATGTCCAACGCGAAGCGGAAACAGCGAAAATAAAGGTCGACGCGGAGGCTTTAAAAAAGGCTGTCGCACTTTTGACTGAACAATAGCGGTTAACAAATCGTATTTGCTGTTAACCTGTTTGGATGTCCTTTGCCCAATCCCGATTTGTCTGATACCATTCCACAAGTGCCGTTATCCCCTCCCGAAAAGTGACCTGTGGTCGCCACCCTAAAAGCTGCTCCGCTTTTTGGATGTTTGCCCACGTGGCGCGGACATCTGCGGGATGGAACGGTTGATGTGAGAGTTCCGCTTTCTTACCGACCAATTCCTCTATGAGTCGAATCGTATCAATAAGCACGATCGGACTATCTGAACCGAGATTAATCACCTCGTATTGAATCGGCTTCAACCCAGCAATTACGCCACGGGCAATGTCTTCAAGATAGGTATAATCTCGCGAGGACTGCTTGCCATCACCATAGACAATCACCGGTTTCCCCTCGCTAATCCACTGGACAAAGCGGAATGCACTCATATCGGGTCTACCGGCGGGTCCATAGACAGTGAAAAAGCGGAAGATTGTCACGTCAATACCGTAGAGATGGTGGTAACTATGACAGAGGGATTCGGCACCTTTTTTTGAGGCAGCGTAGGGTGATAAGGGTCCGTCTGTGTTCGCCTCCTCACTGAATGGCAGTGAGTTGTTCGCACCGTAGAGACTTGATGTCGATGCCAATACAAATTTCTTTACCTCAAACTCACGGCAGAGTTCCAGCAAATTCAGCGTGCCGGTCACGTTCGTATCAATGTAGACCCACGGGTTCTCCACAGACTGTCGGACACCGGCGCGTGCTGCAAGGTTAATCACAGCGTCATAATGCGTGTTGAATATACCTCGCAATGCGTCTCGGTCACAGATGTCAGAACGGTGAAATTCAAAATTTGGAGTGCCTTCGATCTGCTTGAGTCTCCACTGCTTGACTTGTGTATCGTAGGCGGCGTTTATGTTATCAACACCAACAACGGTATGTCCTGCTTCCAGCAAAAATTCGGTCACTTTCCATCCGATGAATCCAGCACAGCCGGTGACGAGATATTTCATATCTGTTCCCTTCACGGTTATTCGCACTCCTTTTTAAATTCGTCAAAACGTTCTTGAAACATTGACAGTGCCATTTTCGACATCTCGTATTGCGTTAGGGTACTCGTCTCCAGTCTTTGCAATTCGGCTTCATGTTCCGCTATCAGTGCGTCAATTTCTTCAACTTTCTCTTTCAAGGTTTGGATAACGTCAAACGTATCGGTCTCTCTGGTACAACTTGTTAGTAATTCATGATAAAGTGGTATACCATCATCGAGCCTTTTAAAATCTTTATGAATTCGACGCAACACACTCCTGTAATCCTCTGGCACAATCGGACTTTCTGACTCGGCTAACGTTTTTAAGGCAGTCCCTAACTGTGTCAATTCAAGCTGCTTATCCGACCAGATGATTTTCTTTGCGACACCGTCTACACTTTCGTTATCTATAACAGGCGCGTGCTTTTTCAAGGTATCGTGAAGTTGCGTCTCCAATTCAGTTAACCCGGACTGGAACGTCTTGCGTTGGTGGTTGAATTCCTCAGCATACGCCCGAACCTCAGGGAACTTCTCGTGAAGCATTTCGTGCTTCTCTTTCAATTTGTGAACCTTCAATGTGTAGGTGGGATAACGTACCTTCAGGCTCTGAGAAAGTGCAAGTACTTCTTGTCGTTCACTTTTAGTAAGTCTTTTAGGCTGTTTGTCCTCTAATGTTCCCATCAATCCATAAGCAGCGGCGGAGAAACCGCAGACAGTTAGAAATAACGCTAAAATGTGGAACAGCGTATCGTCTGCTGTTACCCACATCGCGAACAGCCCGAATCCGCCAAGGAGCAGTCCCGTAACAAGTGGAAAGATTGGACTGGATAAATAGTCTTCAAGGGTTTTTCCAACGAACATTCTACTTGCCTCCTTCCCGTCTACTATTCTGATGTATCCGTATACCACCACCATGACACCCAAAAAAGATAGGATTACCCCAATGGGAAATAATAGGTAATGTGTACGCGTTGAAGCGCGCATAGCGAATATACCTGCTACACTAAGGGACAAACCGAGAACAGGAGGAAAGACCTTGGACAAATAATTTTCCACCTTCGTTTTTGTAAACATATTTTTCCATCCTGACGGATTGTATACCGTTACGGATTACGCTATGGTTCCACAGTGTAAATCCACAAAAGGTCACCGTTCATCAGATCCTGCTAAAAGTTTGTCGATTTCCTTTTTAATTTCAGTGTAGGCTTCCGGTTTGAAATTCGCTTTTCGGTGGAATACAATCGTCCCTTTCTGTGAGATTAGGTAGAGCGTCGGTTTCCCTTTTTCCGTCTGATACCGCTTATGCACCTCGCCTTTCCAGTCCATTAAAAATTTTACAGGCGGCGGATTTTTCTTCAGTTGCCCTCTGATAAACCCTTTCGGTATGAATCCCGGAACGCTCCGCATATCGGCGATGATGTAAGCGGTAACTTGTATATTCTCTCGGTAATCCTTCTGGAACGCTTCTGCCCACTTATCGTCTTCTTTCCGAATTTTTCGGTTGCCCAGAATCAGGAAGACGACTTTACCGCGCAGGTTTTTCAAGTTATGTTCTTTCTCTTCAGGGTCTTGGAGCGTCCAATCCGGGGCTGTGTCACCTACTTTTGGCGGTGTGGGTTCAGTCTTTTCGTCGGCAAAACTCACGAGCATCCCGAAGAAGGCTACACTGATAATAGCAACAATGGACAACTTCATGACAGTCCTCACCTCCACTCCTTGTGTTTCCTATCCACATTTTAACACGGTTTTCCCAAAATTGTCAAGTTGACTTTTTACAAGAAACCTGCTATTCTATAAAATAACGGGAAATTAGACATTTGCAATGTTTCCGTAGGTGCGGGTAATTTTTCTCATTTGGTCAGAAATGTAGGAAACATTAGGCTTATGACAAATAACAGAAAATTTTTGTTTGGCTTATTGATTTTAGGGATATTGTTATCTGCCTGTACGCAGACTCCCGAGCAGCGCGCTAAAGATGCTACCGTCCTGATAGTTACGGGAGAGTCAGACAGCGGTATCAGCAACGGTAGCGGCTTTTTCATAGAACGTGATAAAATTGCAACCAATATCCATGTTGTTGCTGGTGCAAGGATGGTTTTCGCTGTCGGGAAAACAAAAGTTTACAATATTGAAAAGGTCACTGGATATGATTTTGACCGTGACTTGGTTGTTCTAAAGGTGGAAGGTAAAGGCACCCTCCTTGAAATTAGCGAAGCGAAAATAAACGAACCGATTTTCGTCGCAGGTTACCCTGGCGGAACTTACGATGTCACAAAGGGCAAAGTGCACGGCATCCGAAACAGCGACCAACAACTTCGGTTGGTCCCCGAAGGTTTTCCAGAAAATCGCGGAGCTTCCGTTGTTTCTAATGGGAACAGTGGCGGTCCCGTCCTAAACAGCAACGGACAAGTTATTGGGGTCGCCGTTTCCACAGCCGAGAATTTTAGTTTCGCCAGCCCTTCAATAGTACTGAAGTCGTTGCTTAATTCAGATGAGGAAAATCTCTCGGATTGGCAAAAGAAAGATCCTATACTTGCTTCTGTCTACACAATGTGGGGACATAATAAATTAGAAAGCCGCGATTATGATCTGGCAATAGAAAGTATTAATAAAGCCATTCCATTATACCGGTATGCTGATGCCTATACGACCCGAGGGCAGGCAAAAAACGCCCTCAAACGGTATCAGGAGGCGATTAAAGACTGGAATGACGCGATCGGATTGATCCCAGATAATTTTACCGTCTACTTCCTTAAGGGTATCGCCAATCTAAAAAACGATAACCACGCGGGCGCAATTCAAGACTTTACTAAAACCCTTGAATTAAACCCAGATTATGCCGAAGCTTACCGTCATCGGGGCATTGCAAAAGAAAGAAAGCGTAATCCAGATTATGCGGGTGCGATTGACGACTATACTGAAGCCATCAAACGAAACCCGAAGGATGCTCGTGCCTATAACAACCGAGGCAACGTGAAATTGGATAAGGACGACTACGATGGCGCGTTTGATGACTATACCGAAGCCATCAAACGAAATCCGAAACATGCTTATGCCTATCTTAATCGGGGTATCGCGCAAGCAAAAAAACCGAATCCTGACCATGCAGGTGCGATTGACGACTATACTGAAGCCATCAGTCTAAATTCAGATTATATTCAATTAGGACAGGCCTACCTCAAGCTTGGTGAGATGCAGAAAAACTTAGATCAATATGAAAATGCTAATCTAAACTTTGCTAAAGCTTACTACTGCTGGGGTAGAGCCGACGCTAACAGCGATAACTATCAAAAGGCAATTAGAAAATTTGGTAAATCTATTGCGTTAAATCCGGATGACAAGACCTATTATGCGCGGGGCGATACAAAGCAGAAAAGCAGTGACTATTCAGGGGCGATTAACGACTATACCGAAGCTATCAGCCTAAATTCAGATTATGCGAAAGCCTATTATGCACGCGGCGATGTGCGACTCTTGCGTAGTGACGACGGTGATTATCAAGCAGCAGTTGCTGATTTTAAGGCTGCCATCAAACGAAATCTAAATTACCCGGAAGCTTACTACAAATTAGGTATAACGCAGCAGCGCCTCGGGGAATATCAAGAAGCAATTAGTGCGTTTGATCAAGCTATCAAATTAAAGAATCCAACAATTTACGCTGAGGCTTACAGAGCCAGAGCGGAGGCAAAGGAAACTTTTCAGAAGAATATAGAGGCTAAAGTAGATTCTATCATCGCCTACAATCATTGGGGCAATGCAGCCTACAAAAGCGGCGATTATGAAGAAGCAATTGAACACTTTGACAAAAGTCTTGCGTTAAGCAAAAACCTTGAGCGTGCTAAAAACTTTCGAGTCAGTGCATACAACCGTTTAGCGAATATAAAAGAAAAACTTGGAAGACTCAAAGCGGATTTAGCGGATTTAGAAGGCGCGCAGAATCTATATAAAGAAGCCATCCAAGACTATGATGAAGCCATTAAGTTAGCCACCAAGAATGATTTAGCCTATTACTATACAAATAGAGGCGTGACAAAGCTCCTACGCGGGGCGATTCGCGATCCCAACGAGGCGATTGAAGACTATAACGCAGCACTTCAGGATTTTAATAAGGCCCTTGAACAGAAATCAAATTTTAACTTTTCTTATCATTTTCGAGGGACGGTGCGCTACCTACTCGGTTACGCGAAAGCGAAGCAGGGACATTCAAAGGAAGCACGGAAATTGTATCAGTCGGCAATTGAAGACTTTAAGGCAGCTATTAAGTTAGTCGACGATGCTTTGCACCATACAGGTCTTGGACTCGCAAACGCTGCGCTTGGTAAAGCGAGAGCGGCGATAGATGCTTTTGAAAAGGCGAAGCAACTGGAAGCAGAATCTGAGAAACAACCAAACTAAAGACATGAATATTGAACGCACTGTCCCTATACTTTTGAATCAGATTCGGGAAGAACTCCTCCCGAATATTGCAGGTTCGTCAGAGATGCAGACGACTGAGAACTTACAACTTTTTCGGAGTCGGCTCCATAGTCTCCATTACTACTGCGTTCGCGCGCAAATGCCTGACTCTGTTTGCAATCGCGTAGAGGTTTTGCTTTCAACGAGTGCGGATTTTTGGCGGCTCATCGCGGATAATGAGTTGGTGCTCACAAACCTGAAAGATTTTAGGCGCGTTCGCACCTTCTCAGCAGAAGCTGAGGGCATAACCAACTTAGAAGAATTGATCTCCGGCGAGGATACGCTTCGCGATGTGATTATCAACAGTATCGCCTTTATGCTGAATTGGAAGGCGAATACGATTTGGGTAGATTCTGCTAAAAAGGCGCGCACTGCAATGGCAAAGAATTATATGCTCGAAATTCAGGATCGCTTATGGCAGTTTATCAAGGAAAGTACCCCAGAGATAGAAGAAGAGGATTGGGAGAAAGTCAAGGAAGTCCGCGATCGTGCAGACAAATTACTCGCTGTGATTTATGCCAGCGATCTGCCAACGGAAGCGCAGGTCACGCTCCTGATGCAAATCTATACGTTGTTATTGCGGCTGCAACTCGGTCAGCTGATTCTTCAATTAGAGGCACTTCAAGAGAATGGAACGGACGCATGAAAATCCACCCTTTCGGCGCAGCTTGCAAGCCGAAACTTGCTATCAGAAGTCTACGTTTCAACAATTCATTCCGCATCCCGAGGGTTGTATATTGTAACGCACTCCTGCTGCTTTTGATCCATAGTGCCTTCGCCGCTGAGATACCTACTGTGTCTCCTGGAAAAGAAGTGCGCATCACAGCCCCAAAGACAGGGAAAACTTTTCTGCTTTACGTTCCGATTGATTACACCAACAAACGTCCATTTCCTGTCCTTTTTTATTATCATGGGTACCGTGGAACAGCCACAACGGGGATGTTCAGGCATATCACAAAAGGAGAAGGGTTTATTGTTGTCGGTATGAATTACGCAACTGACGGCTATTACAAGGGACTCAGCCCTGACAAAACGGCACCTGAAAAGGCACTCTTTAATGAAGTGATGGCACTTGTGTCAGCGCGTCTGAATATTGCGACGGATTATATCTTCATGGGAGGTTATAGCCAAGGCGGCTATTCGACCACTGTTTTAGGTGAACAGTTGCTGGAACAGTTAGCGGGTTTTCTGATTCTGGGTGCAGGTAGACGCAATGTGGATATGGAGCCACCGCCAGCGGAACTGATTCGTGGGCATCCAGTCTTCTATGGTGCAGGGGAATTGGATGATCCACATTATTCTCGAGCGAAACGCGCGGCGCAACTTTACACGGAATGGGGAGCAGATGTGACTTTCGAGGGTTGGGAAAATGAGACACACAGTCTTTCTCCACAATGGTCAACAAAAACCAAAATGCGGGAGTGGCTCACGACTTATGGCCCCATGAAACAGGTCGCATCCGGATTTGAAAAGGCACAAACCGCTGAGAAGGTTGACAAACTCGGGGAAGCGTTCACACTTTACACCCAAATTGCGGAGATTTTACCCAACACAGAGTTGTGCCGCACAGCAAAAAAATCAGCAACGCGTCTTGCTACGCAAGCCGAAACAAAACTTGAGCAGTTAAAAGAGGCGTTCGATGAGAAACCGTACGCTGAAGTAACGAAGGCATTAAAGACCTTCCGGGATACGTATAGCAATAGCATTTTCGCGGGACGTGCGACACAACTGCTTAACGAATTGTTGAACGCGAAGGCAGATGCATTAGAGCAACGTGCGCGTGAGGCAGAAACACAGAAAAACTATGCCCGTGCGTTGCAACTCTATGAACTCTACCTAACCTATTTTCCAGAAGCGCAACGCTACCCCGAAGTACAGAAACACGTAAAAAACTTAAAAAGCAAAACAGGGACGAAGTGAAGGAGAAATGTATGCCAAAAAATCCGTTTGAAGAACTTGTTGATGTCATAGCTACATTAAGGAGCGAAAATGGTTGTCCATGGGATCGCGAGCAGACGCATGAAACGCTGAAATCTACACTCATTGAGGAAACCTACGAGACCCTGGAAGCGATTGATGTAGGGGACCCAAAGAAACTGAAAGAAGAACTTGGAGATCTGCTTTTGAATATTATGCTCCAGGCACAAATTGCAGCCGAACATAAGAATTTTGACATTTACGGCGTAATTGAGACATTAACAGAGAAGTTGATCCGCCGCCATCCGCATGTCTTTGGTGATGTGGATGTTGAGAATTCGGATGAAGTTTTGAAAAATTGGGAGGCGATCAAACGCCAAGAAGCAGGCTATGAGGATCGAAAATCCGTACTTGACGGGATTCCGAGCGCGCTCC
The DNA here is from genome assembly GCA_022394775.1 of Candidatus Poribacteria bacterium. GTDB lineage: Bacteria > Poribacteria > WGA-4E > WGA-4E > WGA-3G > WGA-3G. Next base: position 26,429 of record JAGFCB010000044.1, on the reverse strand, counting down.
CGACACTGCTCCGTGCACAGAAGATACAGAACCGCGCGGCACGTGTCGGCTTCGATTGGGATGAACTCAAAGATGTCGTTGCCAAGGTCGAAGAGGAACTTGAGGAGGTTAAGGTTAGTATCAACGCAGATGAACCAGAGGCGACTGAAATGGAACTCGGTGATCTATTATTTGCTATCGTTAATCTGTGTCGTTTTATGGAACACCAAGCCGAAGAGACGTTGCGACAGGCAAACCGAAAATTTACGAAGCGTTTTAAGTGGATGGAAGCGGAATTAGAACGTCGCGGCACAAATTTTGAGGATCAAAACTTAGAAAGTTTAGACGCGATTTGGGAAGAAGCGAAGAAAGCGGAAACCAACACGGATTAATCCTATTTTCACGCAACCCCTTTGACCAAAACATAAACACAGGTGTACTGTAATGGCAAACTCACTATTAGATCTGTTAGCACAAAAATGCGAGAACCATCCAGACTATGAACGGTACACTGAACTCTTTAACCAGTTGGACCCAGCAGCACCGCCACAGATAGAACTTGTCCATCGCGCTACATCACCTATACTTAAATCCGGTAAAAAACTCGGCATTTTTTCGGGGTCATTCAATCCATTGACACTCGCACATACTCGGATGGTAGAGGATACGGTCGCTAAATATCAGTTGGATGAACTGCTTTTGCTCCTCGCAAAGGCGAACGTAGATAAATCGGTCTACGGCCTACCACTTGCTGCGAGGCTTTTGACGGTTAAAAAATATGCAGAGAACCGAGTACGCTTCTCTGTCGGTGTATCAAGCCACGGTAGATATATTGATAAAGTCACCGCCTTAAAGTCTATATTCCCATCGACGACTGAATTCCACTTTATTGTCGGATATGATACCCTTGTCAGGATCTTTGACGCAAAATATTATACAGATTTCCACACGGAATTGAAGGCACTGTTTATCGCTGCCCGCTTCATAGTCGCAAATCGGGCAGAGGCGGATATTAAAACAATAGAGTCTTTCATAGCACAACCAGAAATTCGACAGTATGCTTCCTATGTTTCAAGTATTCCGTTGCCGGATGCGTATGCCTATATGTCTTCAACACAAGCCCGTGAGTTGTTGGCACGCGGCGAAGCGATCGAGCATCTTGTACCACCGAGTATTCTTACAACGATTGGTCTGTGTCCCCGGAACACTAAAACAGCAAACATCCAGTAAAATCACATCAACGTGTTTCTATTTTGATACACTCCGCTCTGAATTTCTATCCAATTGTGTCAGATACCACACACTTTCCCAACGTATCTCTCCATTTTGGCGTTTCTGTATTGGCATGATTCTTGCTACCTCTTTGGCGTGTTCATGTGAATTATTACCACTTTATCGTAAATTGGTAAATTTAATAAGCAAAATTGAAACCGATTAATAGATACTATCGTTTACTTGCAATAATTCTGGCGACAGCTTAAAGCCTGAGAAACGTCAACAGGCTCACATAGGGCTATCATATAAATCTCATGTTGAGGAGAATGTTATGATGTTCAATGGAATAGAAATCATTATTGGTAGTTTGGGTGCCCTCATCGGTATTGGTGGCGGTTATCTAATCCTCTCTGCCTTTTTTGCGGGCATCCGGCATATAACGAAGCCTGGTGCTATTGAAGTCAAAAAGACAGCATCCGAAAAATAGCCATTTCTACGCGTAAACGACGCCGAAAAGGCTTGACAATTAAAGATTTTTGTGTTATAATGTTAGCGTCCAGTCGGAAGGGTTTACCACCCTGCCATGATACTTGAACATTGATAAGACAAAACGGCATTTACATTGAAAACGAACAGCGGCAGCTATGAATTATCGCGCCCTCCACTCGTGGGATGTTATACCTGAAGAAGCGCGGCAACTCCAAAACAAACTCCGCACTCAGGTAATTCAAACAGACCAGTTTGGGACAATCAACACCGTGGCAGGGGTAGACATCGGATTAAAAAAGGACATCGCAATCGCATCCGTGGTCGTCCTCAGTTTCCCCGAACTGCAAGTGGTAGATAGCGTGGTTACACAGAGCCCTGTTCGTTTTCCTTATATACCGGGGTTGTTGTCCTTTCGGGAAATCCCACCACTGCTAACAGCATTCGACCAGTTGCAAACGATACCAGATCTGGTAATAGTAGATGGACAAGGCATTGCGCACCCCAGACGCTTCGGACTTGCATCCCACTTAGGATTGATCTTGGATAAGCCGACGATCGGTTGCGCAAAATCCCGACTCTGGGGGCGATACGAAGAACCAGACGCGGAACAAGGTGCTTACACATATCTCATCGACAAAGAGGAAGTGATCGGTGCCGCAGTTCGCACGCGGACGAATGTTCGAGTGGTGTACGTGTCCATAGGGCATCGAATCTCCTTAGATTCAGCCCGCACATGGACATTGGCATGTTGTCGAGGTTATCGTTTACCTGAAACGACACGCTATGCGCATAACGCCGCATCCGGTAAAACCCCCCGACTAAACACATGAATGATAACAGTGGGCATCATTGGTCATTTGACTACAATTATGGTGCACAAAACCCCCAATTCGCACAGGAATTGATTGGAACGCTCCGTGAATATTACGCGGAAACCACAGCGTGTGACACGCGAATAGGGCAGACGTTCACGCACGTCTACAATATTCTACCGAACTATTGGCGCGGCTATGGAGGAGGTGCTAACGAAGAACTAAGCATCGGAACAGCGATCATCGAACGGAACAAGGATAACGGGTTTTGGAACTATTCTGTCCACTATGAGAACACAACAAGTGGTGAGAATTTACGGATGCAATTCCGTTGTAGTGCTAAGCACTATCGTTCGCTCACAGACAGTTGGCGTATTGATGCCCGAAATAGTGGGGACGATAAGTATGCTGAATTGAGGTGCGAAGGGTATCTTGTTGAAGATTCGGAGGTACGGCTTCGCATTAACGGAAACGAAATCCTTGCTGGAACAGTGGACGCATCTGCCAAACTGACGTGCAATTGGGCACTTTTTGACGTGATTCCGGCACTCGCACAGACGATCCGGGAATCAGATGACGGAGTAGACCTCGTGCTACTTGAAGACTTGGAGCAACTTAGACCAAAAAGTAGGCTCGGTTTTCTTGAGTCAATACAGACCCCTTTTCCACTTGACGGCTATTATCTTTATGGTGCTGGGCTTTTGCCTTCATATTGGTGGCTTGATACGCATGGCGACATCGTCATCGCTTCCACCTTTTTCGAGACGCTGGTGCTGAAAGAAAAGATAGGAGAGAATGCGTGAACGAACGTCCGAATATCCTCTTTATCAACACTGATCAGCACTCGTGGGATGCGATCTCTGCTTATGGAAACCCGTATCTTCACACACCTAATATTGATACGCTTCACAGGAATGGCACCTCCTTTCGCCAATCATATTGTACAGATCCGGTGTGTGCGGCTGCACGTTCGAGTTGGGCAACAGGGTTATATACCTCCGAAACGGGTGTCCCCTTCAACGGTGGACATCTACATCCAGAAACCCCCGATCTCGGTCAGGTGCTCAGTGATGGTGGCTATCAGGCGTTCCACTGTGGCAAATGGCATGTTCCGGGTAGAGATGTCCGTGAAAGTTTTCAGACGCTCTACTATGGTCAACGCAATATCGGTGCTGGCGGTGCTGCATATTATGATTCGGCATCTACACATGCAGTCGCCGATTTCTTAACGAATTACGATAGCGACAAGCCGTTCTACCTGCAGATCGGCTACGTTGATCCGCACGATGTCTGTGAATATCTGCACAATCATGAGGAAAAACGCATCCCAAATCCTGTGGAACAAGGAATTGTTTCGGAAGATGCCTTGCCACCACTCCCTGAAAACTTCGACTACGATGCACGGGAGACGGTGCTGCACCGCGTCTGTCGAAGGGTTGATGACGCGCTGATCCATGCCGCTATTCTCAAAGGTGTCCGTGATTGGGACGAACTCCACTGGCGTTACTTGAGATGGAACTATTACAGATTTATTGAAAAGGTTGACGCAGAAATCGGAAGAGTCCTCGCATTGCTACGGGAGACCTCTCTGCACCACAAGACGCTCATCATATTCAGTGCTGACCACGGTGAGGCGTGCGGAAGCCATCAGATGTTCCAGAAGTTTACGCTTTACGAAGAGAGCATCCGAGTCCCGTTTATCGTAGCATGTTTGGGCGACGGGGTTCTGATAGAGAAAGATCGGTTTGACGAAACGCATTTCGTTTCTGGTGTAGATCTATTCCCTACTGTCTGTGATTATGCCAGTATTGACGTGCCTGAAGGGCTGCAGGGATCGAGTCTGCGTCCGCTTGCTGAAGGTAAAGATGTCCCGGGGCGCGATTACGCCTATATAGAGAGCAATTATTGGGGACGCTCAATCGTCACTGGGCAGTACAAATACGTTACGGAATATAAACCGAAGGCAACCGAGGATTTCTTACCGCCCGGACCAGATGCTACACAGTTCGGACTTGCACAGCTATTTGATCGACACGATGATCCCGGAGAGACGAAAAACCTCGCTGAAGATACGGCTTACAATGAAGTCGCTAAGATGTGTCAGGATAAACTCCTTCGGCAGGAAGCGAAGCTGCATCGACAGCAAATTGTGCATCCAAGTCCGAAACGGATAATATCGAATTGGGGTGACCGATTACGGTCATATTGGCAGCACGATAAATAAGAAAACAGATTTGTTCAGGACTTACGCATTTTTCCATAATAACGGACATCCGACGCTGCAGGCGGGGTTTCAAACCCCGCCTGCAGTGGAGGCTGCGTAAGTCCTATTGTTGATACAACGCAAAAAACATCAGGACTTTCGGAAAAATGGATATATTTTCAAAACGCTTAAATCGGCTTCCACCTTATATGTTTGGTAAACTCAAACAGACAACACACGAACGCCGACAACAAGGTATAGATATTATTGATTTGGGGATGGGTAACCCGAATCAACCGACACCACAGCCTATCATTGATAAACTCACAGAAGCGGCGCAGGAGCTTCGGAATCATCGTTATTCCGCTTCGCGTGGCATCTTCAATTTCCGCAGGGAAATCAGTTGGCATTATGAACGACGGTTCGGTGTTGACATCGATCCGAATGAGGAAGCAATTGCTGTCATCGGTACCAAAGAAGGACTCGGGCATCTCGCTTTAGCGTTGATTGACGAGGGCGACTTGGCGATGGTGCCGAACCCGACGTTCCCGATTCACATGTACAGTGTTGTTCTCGCAGGCGGAAGTGTTGTGAGTATACCGCTCACCGAAGAGAATGATTTCATCCCTTCGTTGACCGAAATCACACGCGATATTTGGCCGAGACCGAAGATGTTGATCTTGAGTTTCCCACATAACCCGACGGGTGCTGTCGTCGATCTTGGGTTCTTTGAGGAAATCGTCGCGTTCGCGAAACGACAGGAGATCGTTGTCGTCCACGACTTGGCTTATGCGGATATCGTTTTTGACGGCTACAAGGCACCGAGTTTCCTACAGGCGAAAGGCGCGAAGGATGTCGGTATTGAATTTATCTCATTGTCCAAATCCTATAACATGGCGGGTTGGCGGTGTGGGTTTGCGGCTGGAAATCGTGAGATTATAGAGGCACTCGCTCGGATTAAAGGTTATTACGATTATGGGATTTTCGCGCCAATTCAGGTCGCCGGAATCATGGCTTTACGCACACCAGTGGATACAGTCATGGAAAATGCTGCTATCTATCAGAAACGCCGCGATGTGCTTGTGGAGGGATTAAATCGGATCGGGTGGAAGGTCCCGAAACCGCAGGCTTCGATGTTCGTCTGGGCTCCTATTCCCGAAGCATGGCGACATCTGAACTCTCTGGATTTCTCAATGAAACTCCTGAACGAAGCAGAGGTCTGTGTCTCTCCGGGTGCTGGGTTTGGACACAACGGTGAAGGCTATATCCGCATCGCACTTGTGGAGAACGAAGATCGGATTCGCCAAGCAGTGCGTCAGATCCGACGGGCGTTGTTCGGTTAATGATCAATCAATATGTATACAAATTATACATATTAACGCCAATATGTATAAAAATCACGAAAAAGTATACATGTCCGAATGGATATGTATACAAATTATACATATCAACACCAATATGTATAAAAATCGTCAAAAAGTATACATATCCGCTTAAGTGTGTGGATTATTCCAATCCCCACTGCTTTTTCGCTTCCTCAAACGAAATCTGCTGGCTTCCCGTGTGAGAAATCGGGTTTTTGCCGACCCATCGCTCGTCGATCGGATGCTCTGCCGGTTGGAAACGGATGTCACAACTGATACGCCACCGGTCCGAAAGGTTCTTGGTAGAGGTGTGCATCGTGTGCATCGTGAAGATGATAACATCCCCCATCTCAAAATCGGCTGTCTGCCACTCACCCCCGTATTTATCACTGATTTCCATCGGATCGCGTCCGAAATGCCCGGGAGTCCCGTCTCTATCGACATCTGTTTTGCCGTAGGTATCCCGAATCGGTGCGAAACTCGGTAGGTTATGCGAACCGACAAGCACTGTCAATGTCCCCATCGTTGCGGGCACGTCGCCGAACGGAACCCAACAGGTGTGCAGCTGCTTAGAACCTCTGCCCATATAGACAAAATCGAAATGCGGTCCCGACCAGCCGTCAGGACGGACGAACCGGAGCCATTTGTAATCAAACGTACGGGTATCGCCACCAAAGAAGTTACGGAAAAACTTGAAGAGTTCATCGCCTTCTAAAACGGACTGGACATCTGGATGGTGTGTAACAGCGGGGGTGCCCATCGTCCGTCCGGGGCTTCCTTCACCTGCGATCGCCTCCATAATATCGGTGCCATCCTTGAAGACCTCATCTTTTCCGTTTCCCTCGGCGTATTCAAGGATCGCTCGCCGCCCTGCGATAATTTTTTCCTTGTCAATCAGACCGCGAGCGAGTAGATACCCATCTTCTGCTATCTGTTGGTGTAAGCCTTCTGCTGAGTCGAGCACAGCGTTGCAGTCCCGAAGCACACCGAGGTGTGGACCTGGGAACTTCAATTCATGGTCTCCTACAAAAACGGTTTTCGCCATTGTTTCCTCATCCTTTGAATATGCTATGTAATGTTCGTTCGGACGCATCTATTATAATCCTGTATTTTAACAAAAGTTGGCAATTAGTGCAAGGATATAACCTAAAGTGAAAATGCGATTGACGCAGTAACGCGTGTCTGCTAAAATCACATCACTCAGTGTTTACAATAGGCGATTATATCTAACAAAATGTGGGGACTGACTTATGGAAGAATATAAACACTATTTAGAGATCCAAAAACCTGAACTGGGTTATACTTACGAGTTTGAGGTGGACCAACTCACTCAGATGTCCGAATGCGTGGAAGCACACGGTTTCGCGATTGTCAAAGATGTCCTGCCTTCTGAATTGGTCGAAAGTTTGAAACAAGCAGTCTTTGACGGGACAGATCCAAACAGAACGTTAGAACATGGACAGAGCAGTACCCGACACGCTTGGGTTGAATCTGGACCGGGTGCTTGGCAGCTGCTCGGATACGAGCCTTTTATGAAAATCCACCGCCACCTGATCGGCACGGACGAAATGACCGTTCATCGCTCTGCTGCGATTATTCGGATGCCGGGATCCCAACCTGTCGCATGGCATACCGATTGGTGCGGATTCTCAACGGACGCACCGAAAAATTCGGGTGATGTGCTGAACCGTGGACTGTGGCCCTCGGGCAAATGGTTCTATCTGACGGGTTCGCGTCCAGAACACGGTGGTCTGTGCGTGATTGCGGATTCGCACGTGGAGGACTGGAAAGGTCCTGAAGGTTTCAACATGACATCGGACAGGCGTTCCTTCTATAAAGAGGGTGAAGAAGAGAAGGCGTATGTCGGTTTTGATATTCCGGGGTTAGTGCCGTTGTTCACAAATCCAGGCGATATGATTGTGTTTGCACATCGGACGTATCATGGCGCGTTCCCGAACCAGCTTGACGAGATTCGGTTGTCGTGCGCCATCGGTTTTCGGCGGCGGGATCATCACATTGATATTCCGTGGGAGATTCCGGCAGATGGTAGACAATTCTTAGCGGATTTACCACCGCATTTTCAGCAATACACACACGGTTACACGAGCATTGATGTGGGTTGGCGAGGGTAATTGTCTGAATGCACGTCGCATTTGGGCGAGTACGCTGCAAAACCGCGCCTACCAGTCAAAGGCGGGGTTTCAAACCCCGCCTACAGAGGATGGTAATTGTGAATCGCTTCTACAGATCGCCGATGTAGCAGGCAATGAAGAAGAGTGCGAAGTAATAAATGATAGGATGGATCTCTTTTCTACGACCCGTTACCAACTTGAGGAACGCTAACGAGATAACTCCGAACCCGATGCCGTCTGTAATGCTGAAAGAAAGGGCATCATCAGCATTGTAAGGAAGGCCGGAATCGATTCAGTGACATCCTCCCAATCAATCTGGTTGACGTTCCTGAGCATCAACCCACCGACGACGATGAGTGCTGGCGCGATAATCGGATTAATCGGATAACCACCGCCAACAATTTTAACGAGTGGCTCGAAAAAGAGTGCCAGCAACATGAAAACCCCTGTGCAGACAGCGGTGAGCCCAGTTCGTCCGCCTTCAGTAATACCTGTCGCGCTTTCGATGTAACAAGTCACAGTTGAAGTACCGAGTAAGGCACCACCGACAGTACTCCCTGCGTCTGTTAAAAGCGCGTTCCGGGCTTTGGCGAGTTTTCCGGCTTCCATGAGTTGGGCTCTATAACCGATCGCTGTGAGTGTCCCAATGCTATCAAACATGTCAATGGCAAAGAACACAAAGATAACAGGGATGAGTTCAAGTTTGGCAAAAATATTCGGGACCCGTAATTTAAAGAGTGTAGGCATCGGATCTGGTGGAGGGGCAACAATTCCGTTGAAGCTGGCAACGCCAAAGATGAGGTTAGCAATGGCAGCGATAAGGATGCCTATCAGAATCGCGCCTTTCACTTTACGTGCGATGAGTGCCAGTGTTACACCGATACCGAAGAGTGAGAGAAGAACCGGCGTAGATAGAATAGCGCCACGGGTAATGTATGTAGCAGGATGTTTTGTAATGATCCCACTCATCTGCAACCCTATGAAAGCAATAAACAAACCAATCCCGATAGCTGTCGCATTTTGGAGTGAGTTGGGCATTGCATTCATGATGGCTTCACGGATTCCGACAAATGAAAGTATCAAGAATAGCAGTCCTGCTATGAAAACGATGCCTAATGCTTCCTGCCACGGTAGACCAGAACCCAAGCAAACCTCGAATGCAAAATAGGCGTTAAGCCCCATACCGGGTGCTAATACGACCGGATAGTTTGTTAGAAACGCCATAACGAAAGTTGCGATTGCACTCGATAGACAAGTCGCAAACATAACGGCACCGACATCCATGCCAGCTTGTGAAAGTATAGAGGGTTGCACAAAGATGATATATGAAATCGTCATGAAATTTGTGAAACCTGCGACCAATTCGCGTCTCACAGAGGTGTTGTGCGCTTTCAACCCAAATAGTTTTTCTAACATTGTTCCTCCTTGTCCAGAATTAATTTAACCCAAGTTGCTACTTAAACAAAGTATTGATTCCATTGTATTAGACTATGTGAGAATGAATGCTTGTTCTAATTAAATCAGGTCAATGAACTAATCCCGTTGACAACGACTGAATATTACTTAGCATCGTTCGCTAATATTAAGATCCTCGCAGTCGTATGATCTATTACACTGGTTTTTAAGATACCAGTTTTCCGATTAACCGTCAAGATAAAGTTGACCCCATTTATCGCGATAACCAAATATTGACACTCTTGAACGTCAAACGCATTAGAGGAACTAAGGGACGTGACCTTTTACGGATTTAATTAGATTTACGCACTGAAATTTGTTATAATCTCATAACAGGTTGGCTATTGTAAACAGATTAGCTACCTCCGTAGGGACCTCTGCTTCTTACACGTCATTTCGCGTTGTTACATTATTTGTCCCATTTTTAACGCTATAGTTGCGTTCTTTGAGGAAAAAACAATGGACGGTAAACATTTACCTTGGCATCTACCTTTGACAGATTGGTGTATCGGAGCAATGGTTTTATTCGCAACCACTGGGGCTATTATCCTGTGCCGATTTTTGTTGCGGAAATGGCAATCATGGCGGATTCAACGGTTTCTCGATCAACGCTCAGCACTCGCAGCTCCAGGCGATCAGAAACTGACGACTTACGATAAGCAGGTCCTGACGAAAAAGGTTCGGCAATCCGGAAACGAACGTTTAGAAAAAAGTTTTGCTTTCCAAGGGAATCTCGATCTTTACGTTGCCATTGGGCTTTTCGGTCTGGCGATGCTCGCTTTGGTAGTGTTAGCCGTTGCCAACGGTTTCCATAAACACGGAATGCCGTAATACTATTAGGACTTACGCAGCACCCTCGCAGGCGGGGTTTCAAACCCCGCCTGCAGTGCGTAGGATGTCCGTTATCACGGAAAAATGCGTAAGTTCTGACTATATTGATAGCATCTAACCTGAGTCGTATCGCCTATATCATTCAAAAATCGGAGATCTCCATGAAAGTTGTTGCGAAATTCGGTCCCGAAAGTGCGGGTTTAATTGACAAACCAGACCCAGTTGCTAAGGGTGAGTTCGTCGTCGTCAAAATTCATTCAGCACCTATGTGTACGGAATACAAAAGCTTCAAAAATGAAGGGACAAGCGATAGTTTTGGACACGAAGCTGCTGGTGAAGTGGTAGAAATCGCGCAGAAAGGCACTGTCAAGGTAGGCGACCGCGTTGTCGTAATGCCACACTACCCTTGCGGAAAGTGTTACATCTGCTTGGCAGGCGAATATGCGCATTGCGAGAACGATCATCAGCCCCCAAACATCCCCGAACAGACGGGTGTGACAGCAACTTTTGCGCAGTACATCCTGAAAAAGGACTGGCAGCTGGTACCTATTCCAGAGGATCTCTCTTATCATCACGCAGGCATGGCATGTTGCGGACTCGGATCCACGTTTAATGCCATGCGGTTAATGAATGTTAACGCGCTTGATACCGTCCTAATCACAGGGATGGGACCTATTGGACTTGGCGGTGTGATTAACGCTGTGTATAGAGGGGCGCGCGTCATCGCTGTTGAAAGCCATCCGTATCGCGCAGCCCTTGCGAAAAAACTCGGTGCAGCGGAAGTTGTTAATCCACAAGATGATGATACGGTCGATCAGATTCGGGATTTGACCGGTGGCAGAGGCATCGACAAAGGGATCGAATGCTCAGCTGCTCCCGCAGCGGTCGGATTATTAATTGAGGCAACACGCCCGAAAGGACATATCTCATTGATTGGTGGTATCGGTGAAATGGCAATTCAGGGTGGGGCAATTATCAATAAAGGCTTGACATTACATGGCACTCGGCATTATAGTCTCGTAGATACACCCGCGATGATTCGGATGATTACACAAGTGAAGGTGCAGCTGGATACATTCATCACGCACGCCTTCCCTATGAACCAGATTCAGGAGGCATGGGCGTTGCAGTGTACACATAACTGCGGGAAAGTCGTCCTTGACGCGTCGGAGTAAAAGCGGATACCCAACGCACCAGGCTTGTTTTGACGGAAAGGGATCATTATGAATTCCATGACAAATAACATACCTCTCTCAACGCCACTCGACATTCGCCGTGGTCTCACAAACGCTGCAGACGTTGCTTTTCCGTTACGTTGGGGCATTCTCGGTGCCGGCAGAATCTCAGGGATGTGGGTCGAGGCTTTACACGCCTGTGAAGGGGCAACTGTAACGGCTGTAGCCGCGCGCGAACTCGATCGAGCGAAAGAATTCGCAAGACAATATGGTGTTGCTACTGCCTACGGCAACTACGCAGAAATGGTCGAAGCCGACGATGTAGATATTGTATACATTGGCACAATTAACCGGCTGCATAAAGAGCATACCCTTCTCGCGATTGCAGCCGGCAAACACGTTTTGTGCGAAAAACCGTTCGCGGAGAATATCTCTGAAGCGCGTGAAATGTACGCCGCCGCTGAAGAGAAAGGTGTGATGTTACAAGACGGGGTTTGGACCCGCTTCTTCCCTGCTGTTGAACATGCGCGAACCGAGATTGAGAATGGCACTATCGGAGAAGTTGTCCTTGTGCAGTCTGACTTCTTCGATCCGATCTATACGATTCAGGCTGTCCCGCTTGGCTTTGGCACAAATGCTGTCCCGACATCAGTTGTCGCGACAGGTAGATACGCGCGTGGCGCGATTGTGGAATTTGGTGAAGATAAGTGCGCCGTTTTGACGTTCCCACCCCGTCACTCCGAGTTACCCGAAGTGACAGAACTCGTCGGTACAAAAGGGCGCATTACCCTTGAGCGTCCCGCGCACTGCCCGACACGCCTCTCTATTCGGATACCGCCACCAGATGGTGTGCCTTCTCAGTATAGAACAGGAAACGCGCCTGCGCCGTTACACGCCTTTGAATATCCATTACCGAGGACGGTGAGCATGCGAAATGCGTCCCCAAATCAGCACGGTTTCTTGTACCAAGCCGAAGCGATTCACCGCTGCCGCGCTGCGGGCCTACGTCAGTGTCCGCAGTACAACAAAGAAGAGTCGCTACACGCCATGAACCTACTGACGGAAATTTACAAGGCAAACCCACCTATACCACGGCGTTAGAGATTACGTCATCCTCAAAAAGTAGGCTTGAGAGAAAATGTTGACTTTTTTAAAGTCTCATTATATACTCAACACACATATTAGGTAATATCAGTCGTCTTAATCCGCTTTCCATTTTCGGATTTATCACAGACAAAATTGAGACCTGCGGTAATCCTCGCGGATGCTGGACGAGGCGATTGGATTCTCAGGCAGGTTAGGTATTTAAACTGAAAATATAAAAACATGAAAAAACCAAATATAGTCTATATCCATTCGCATGATACGGGACGGTATGTGCAGCCTTATGGACATGCGATCCCGACCCCAAACATACAAAAACTTGCGGAGGAAGGCGCGGTGTTCCGAAACGCGTTCTGTGCAAACCCGACCTGTTCGCCGTCACGTGCCGCACTCCTTACTGGACAATGGGCACATAGCTGCGGTATGGGCGGATTGGCAAATCGTGGCTGGAGCCTACCCGTGCCAGAGCATCTTATAACTTATACCTTGAATCAAGTCGGATATGTCACTGCATTGGCAGGATTTCAGCATGTCGTCCAGGATTTGAAAGAGACAGGTTACCAGAGGCTCCTATCCGAAGGCACTGTGCGCGCTGGTGCTGAAGAACGGGCACGCGATTTCATTGCCGAAAAACATGACGCGCCTTTCTTCTTGGACGTTGGGTTCGGCGAAACGCATCGACGAGCGAAAGGGTTCGATCCACCACCGGATGGCGAACCCAAGACGGATCCACGCTATGTAAAACCACCGGCACCCTTCCCTGATACACCTGTCACCCGTCAGGATATGGCAGAATATATAGATGCGGCTCGCAGGCTGGACGAGAAGATGGGCGTGGTTTTTAACGCACTTGAGGAAAATGGGATCGCTGAAAACACGCTTGTAATCTGTACAACCGATCACGGACTTGCCTTCCCTCGAATGAAATGCCATCTGAGCGATCACGGCATCGGTGTAATGTTGATTGTCCGTGGTCCTGGCGGTTTTGGCGGTGGACAAGTCCTGGACGGGTTAGTTAGCCAAATTGATCTGTTCCCGACGATCTGTGAATTGGTAGGTATTAACGCGCCACCATGGTTGCAAGGCAATTCGCTTTTACCCCTGGTTAGTGGTGAAACAGACGATGTCCGCGATGCTATTTTCGCAGAAGTTAACTACCACTGCTGCTATGAACCGCAACGCGCGATCCGAACCAAACGATGGAAGTATATCAGACGCTATGACGACGCAGAGAAATGGGCACTGCCGAACTGTGACGATAGCATCAGCAAAACCTTTATGATGGAGCACGGCTGGGAAGATCAACCTGTTGAATCAGAACGGTTGTACGATGTCGTGTTCGACCCATCAGAGGCACATAATCTCGCTAATAACCCGGACCATGCGGAGGTCTTGGCAGAGATGCGAAACCGTTTAGGACAGTGGCGCGCAGAGACTGATGATCCGGTAAGCGAGGACCAGATTATGGTGCCGCCAGAGACAGCTGTGCTGAACGATCCGACGGATGTATCCCCCGGTGATAAGCACTATCCTGCACGTGAGATGGTGTAATCTTTTGCCGGGCAGGCACAAAATCCGCAACCATCCGCTCGAATAATATGTTGGATTGTTTAAAGTTGATTGCCTGCCCACAGCGCGCCGCGGCGGATAACCGTCTGAAAACTCGGATTCTCAAGGACTGCCATATCGTGCCCGAGTGCGAAGTAGAAGACCCTACCCTCACCATACGTATGGTGAAACGCCATGACATGTGTTTCATCTTTCGTATGGTCGTACGCGTGCATCAGATGGTGCGATGCATCAGGATTGTGCTTCAGGTAGTAGAGTTCGTCCGTAGCCCCAAAATCGGATAAACCTTCTGTAATCGGATGATTCGGGTCGCTCACATTGACGGTAAAGTCCATATACGGACTGTGCCCATCGAAAAACCCGTTGAGCATACCGTGATAGCCTTCGGATTCCCTGAACGAAGCGGCGGCAGTGTGCAGCCCGAAGAACCCGCCACCTGCTCGGATATAGTTAAGCAAACCTGTCTCTTGTGCTACTGTGAGTTCTCCAACATCGGTATAGAAAAGCACAGTGTCATAACCTTCAAGCCCATCCGCAAGTACATTGTAGTCTCGCGAGAAATCGGCTTCCATGGTATCGGTATCGTTAAGCATTGATGTCAGGAACTGTCCGTTTCCTGCATGGTCGTGATAGATACCTTCTGTTCCGACAAATATAAGTAATTTAAGTGTTTCCATTTTACCTCCGTTAATCGTTCGGCATCACGAGCACTTTGACGGATCCATGTTCATCGCGCCCTGCGGCGACAGCGAATGCTTCGCTAATATCGTCCAAGCCGAACCGGTGTGTGACGAGCGGGTTCGGATCCAGTTTACCAGCAGCGAGTAGATCAATAGCAATTTGGAATTCGGTTTTCCCGCCATGTCTTCCGTAACAAAACGACCAGATGACTGTCAGTTCTCGACTTCGTGCGAACCGCTCTGAAAAAGTGAGCGGTGCTCGGTGTCCGCCTACCATACAGATGCGACCGCGTTTCGCTGCGATCTCCGTTGCCTGTTCCAATGTGTTAGCAGTGCCACCGACCGCCTCAAAAACGACATCCGCCCCGCGTCCATCGCTCCAGTCCTTGATAGCCTCCACCGCATCTGTTTTATCCACATTGATGGGGACAGCACCGACCGCCTTGTGAGCAATCTGTAAAGGTCCATCGGGTTTGCCTAACATCGCGATAGAGGTTGCTCCGGCTATATCTGCGACCTGCGCGATTGTCAACCCGACAGGACCACTTCCGATAATAGCGACACGATCACCTGGGGACACCATCGCTCTGTTGACAGCATGGACGGCTACTGCATAGACCTCTGCCAATGCCCCACCCTCAGCAGAAACGCTTTCTGGTAATGAATATACATTTGCCGTCCGTGCGACCATAAACTCTGCAAAACCGCCACCACCGTGCCGTAAATTTCCACAGATATTATAGTAGCCATTATAGCATTCCGGGCAATCGTTACAGGGACTGATGGGTTCAACCGCCACACGCGCACCCTTGTTATGCTCTGTAACACCTTTTCCCGTATCAATAACGAGTCCGGCTAATTCGTGTCCGCCAATACGCGGAGATTGAGGCTTATCAGGTTGGTAATGATACCCATGCAGATCACTACCGCAGATCCCTGATGCCTCTACTTGGACCAAAACTTGCCCTTCTTCAGGTGTAGGGTCTGGAACCGTTTCGACTCTTATATCTTTTCCGCCGTAAAATTGTGCCGCTTTCACAACAGCCTCCTCAAAAGTTAGTAATCTGTTTGAAATATAGCACAGAGAATGAAATGTGTCAACGGATTATTATGTGGGTTTGTGAATTCCGGGAGTTTCATTTATCTCTAACGAGGTTTCAACCGCGTGGATTGGAGACCGGAAATTTTCCTTGACTTCTAAGCGGAAAACGAATTAAAATGGAAAGAATATAATACGAATGAGGAGTTGGAAATGAGAACAGTTAAATTAGGTTTGATTGGGGCGGGTGGTATCTCAGGAGCACACTGCCGAACACTTGCTGAAATTGAAGGTGCTGAGATTATTGCTGCTGCGGACCTTGTCCCTGCAAATCTCGAACGCGCGAAAGAACAGTGGGACATCAAGCGCACGTTCAACGATTACAACGAAATGCTCAAAATGGACGAGATTGAGGCCGTGTACGTGTGTACGCCGACAGGTGTGCATGCAGCACCTACTGTCGCTGCGCTGAATGCTGGCAAACACGTTTTCTGCGAGAAGCCAATGGAAGCGACGTTGGATGCCGCTGCTTCAATGTGGCGTGCCGCAAAAGAGAATGATAAAATTTTGATGGTCGGTCTAAAACTTCGGTATTCGCCGCAAGTAGTCAAGGCAAAAGAAATCGTTGATGCTGGTACCCTTGGCGACATCTATTATGTTGAGACCGTTGCAGATCGGAGACGTGGGAATCCAGGTGGCAGTTTCATCCGAAAGGCGACTGCCGGTTTAGGCGCGTCCGCGGACATCGGCGTTTATGCTCTTGACACTGCCCTCTATTTAATGGGACATCCAAAACCCGTCGCAGTTTCTGGTATCACCTCCAACTACTTGAGCCTTCACAACACATGGAACCCTGCTCTTAAAGAGACAGAAGTGGAAGATTTTGGTGTCGGTTGGGTCGTCTTTGAAAACGGTGCACGCATGGTATTCAAGACGTGCTGGTGCATGAATATGGATTCACTCGGCGGGACGATTTTCCTCGGCAAAAAAGCAGGATTACGTCTCGGTATTGGGGAAGTCCGCGGACCAGAGGAAGGCGTACGCGTCTATGGTGACAAAGACGGTGAGATCTTTGATCAAGAATTCACCGAGTTTGAATCGGTAAGTGTATTCCACGAGGAAGACTCAGCGTTTATCGATGCTGTTCGTGAAGGTAAACCTTCGCCCATCGATCCGTACGGTGTGATGCTTACCAACGTTATTATTCAAGGGGTCATCGACTCTTCAAATGCAGGTGGACGCGAAGTCGCGGTGACAGTGCCAACACTATAGCGAATATAGCATTATGTAGGGTGCGAGGTTGTTCTGCCTTGCACCTCCCTCTGAACGCTATTTTGCTCTCCTTCTTCGCCTTTGCAGACTCTACATATATAGACACATATAACGGAGGTCTTGTAGGATGAAGTTTATTGAGGTAGCAGGGAAAAAACTCAAATTAGCATCCCGATTTGCGCGGTTGTTCGCGTTTCTCATAGATGGACTGCTCGTAGCAGGTGTGCTATCAATTTTAGTTTTTCTATTTGATGCAATGGGCTCCGGTATTGGTCCGAGTCTTATTCGGATTGGATTGCTCAGTACCTTGCTGTGGACACTGGGTCCTAAAACTAAAATACATGAAGACGCGTTCCCTCTGGCACAAATGTCTATAATTGGCCTCTTCGGACCGTGGCTAAACTATGGTTTAGATACTTTACTATGGGGAGGTACAGCGATAGGGGTGGCCATTCTATTTTTTATGGACGGCTTTGGTGACGGACAAGGTGCCGGCAAAAAGCTGCTGTCTCTACAAGTGCTTCGATTGAAAAATGGTAAACCCTGCACTTTCAAGGATTCTTTTATTCGCCGGCTTGCAAGTATCTTTCAACCCCTCGATTCTTTCTGGACGTTTGGAAAACACCAGCAGCGGATGGGAGATAAGTTAGCAGAGACTGTTGTGGTAAAGCTTACCTCAGAATTAGAAGCATTGGAAACCGAAGCCCCTCAGAAAATTTTAGAGGAAACCATCGTTGAGATGACCGACAGGCTTTCAGATGCTCGCCAGAAAGTTGATGCCTCTGTAGGTGTTGAAAAACTATTTCAGAATGCTTATGAAGGCGCTATCTCCCAAACGAAGGGATGGCAGGAGCGCGCTGTTATTAACCTCAAAGCAGGACGTGAGGATTTGGCGCGCGAAGACTTGGAAAAACGTAACGAATACCAGCGATTGGCAGACCAATACAAAATGCAGTGGGAAGAACAGAAACAGACCGTCCAAAGACTCAGTGCCCTCCTTGAGCATCTCCAGCAGAAGATGACAGAAGCACACGGGAAAAAAGCAGCTGTCGTCGCGAAACACAGAAATATTGATGCCGAAACTCATTTACGCGAGATGCTGCAAGAGATACAAAACAGCATGGAACAGGACGCGACTGAGGCGGCAACTTTGGCGAAAGCCGCAGCTAAGGTCGATGTCGCGTATCAGAGCGCAAAATTAGAACGTGAATTTGCCGGTTATGCTGAAGAAGCATCGCTCGATAAAGATCTTGCCGAACTAAAGACGAAATTGCAGTAGATATGAACCTACACGGTTAACTTAATATAAAAGGGGTATGATATTTGTTCAGAAGAACTATTCGTAGCGATTTGGTCATTTCATTATATCATACAGATTAGCTTTTACCCGAAAACGCTTTGGTTTTCATATTGAACTCACATTATTTATATTCTAAAAAATCCTAAAGGAGATTCATAGTGTTTATTGAGATCATCAATCCGGATGAGGGATATAAATCCTCATACCGAGGCGTGGTGAATATTGAGTACGTCCATCAGATTAAGATAATTAGGGGCAGACATCGACAGTATGAGTTACATATCAATCTGTCAAATTCCCCCAGTATAGAATTACTTGGGACAAAAGAAGAGTGCGAACAATTTTACGGTCAGCTAAAAGAGGTATTGAAAATGCATAAACAATTGTCGCCAACGGATACGCTTGTTTTCCCACCGCAATTGCTATCAAAACCGTCAGCAGATGCTGATGAGGATAAGGCATGATCAGGTCTTATTCTCCTTCTAAAACTGATCCGTAGCACTTATAATTATCGTTTTTTATACGAACAGATCTCGCTGAATCAAAAGCGAGATTACAATAGACGCGATGTCTTATCGCCACCCCCAATCAGGAGCTCTCATGGACACACACGCCTCTCCAAACATTGTCTTTATCATGGCAGACGATATGGGATACGGTGATGTCGGCTGCTACAACCCAGACGCAAAGATTCCAACCCCAAATATGGATAAACTTGCACAAGAAGGGATCCGTTTTACGGATGCACATTCCCCTTCCGCTGTCTGTACGCCGACACGATATGGAGTCTTAACAGGACGGTACTGCTGGCGGAGTCGTCTCAAACACGGTGTGCTTTACGGCTATGAACCGCCACTGATTGAACCCGAACGTCTGACAGTTCCGGGATTACTCAAAGGGGCTGGATACAACACCGCCTGCATTGGCAAGTGGCATTTGGGACTCGGATTTTCGACAGTGGCGGGATACGATTTCGACTTTAATGCCCCGTTGCCCTGGTCCAATGCTGGGCGTGAATTGGAGGAGCATATTGATTTCACTGCACCACTCACTGGCGGTCCTGTGGATATAGGATTCGATTATTTTTACGGAAATTCGGGATGCCCAACATGCCAACCGCCTTACGGTTTTATTGAGAACGATACTTTCGTCGAAATCCCGAGTGTTTATCACGAAGTACCTGAGTTTACGAGCCGTCCCGGTATGATGACCCCAGATTGGGAGCATAAGGATGCGGATCCTATTATTGCCCAGAAAGCGGTTGCGTATATTGAAGGACAAGTCGATGCAGATGCCCCCTTCTTTCTCTATCTGACACCCTCCGCGCCACATGAACCTTGCACTGAGGCAGTCGTGCCAGACTTCGCACGTGGACAGAGCAGTGCGGGTCCCCGTGGCGATCTGGTATGGCTCGTGGATTGGATGGTCGGTGAAGTGATGGATGCATTAGAACGCACCGGCAAAACCGATGAAACACTCATCTTTGTCACCAGCGATAACGGTGCATTGCCCGGTGATCGGATTCAAGGCGATAATAGTCCAATGCCGTATCATCTCTACGATCACAAATCGTGTGGCGACTGGCGTGGCTACAAGGCGCATATCTGGGAAGGCGGACATCGCGAACCGCTGATTGCGCGTTGGCCCGGTGTCATCGCACCGGATACTGAAACCGATACGTTAACTTGTCTTACCGATTTGATGGCGACCTGTGCAGCGATTGTTGGGACGGAAGTACCAGACGATGCGGGACAAGACAGTTGTAATATCTTGCCTGCGTTATTGGGTGAAGAAATCAAAAGCCCATTACGAGAGGCTATTGTGCATCACTCCAGTACCGGCGTTTTTTCTATCCGACACGGTGATTGGAAGTTAATACTGGAGACACAAGGCTCAGGCGGCTGGCCCCCACCGAGAGATGGCGGTCCCAAACCGGGGACACCGGGTCAACTGTATCATATCTACGACGACCCTGGCGAGACGAACAATGTATGGGAAACATACCCAGAGATTGTGGAACGCTTGACAGTATTGCTGGCAAGATTTCATCAGGAAGGACACAGCCAGATGTAAGCAAACTATATATTGTCTGCTTTAAACGGGAGGATACGCACTCGCCTACGGATCAGCAGCAATTATACTCTCAAACGAACCAAAAGTCAAACCAAACCTCAGGAAGGTGTTACAACTATGGAAATCACCACTACAATGGATTCACTTTTCCGATTATCAGGTCCATCACAAGCAGATATCGATTCTTTCCATAACGATGGTTATATCGCTTATCCGGACGTGCTGACAGACGATGGCAGAGAAGGTCTGATTGAAGAAATCACGCAGCATTTTGAACCGACGCGCGAATATATTGAGGCGTTGAATAACGGTGCTGCACCAGAACGTCCCTATTTCATTCGTCCGTGGAACGATCGCGGTAAATATAGCGATCAACTTATCGATGACCCTTTCATTAAGACCGTGATAAGTGCCACAATTGGAGATGCGTACCACTTCTGTCATTCCGCACTCAACATAGCACCGCGCGGGGTCGGTCCTCTTGGGTTTCATCAGGACCATCACCATTGGAGACACGAAAATCCTGTTAACCTCGCGGAACGCGATAATTATTATATCCAGATTCTGTATTATCCGAACGGTTTCACACGGGGGGATCGGAATCTAAAAGTTATTCCGGGCAGCCACAAAGTAGCACCAACGAAAGAAGCAACGCCCGAACGGATGCTTGCAGGCGACTACGACGGAGAAGCCGGTCGTAAACTGGAAGAAAGACGACTTGAACTGCCCCCTGGAAGCATGGTCTACATAGACGCTCGTATCTTCCACGCGGTTGAGGCAAAGCCCGTAGATTCGCCGCAGCTTTACCGTATCTTCGCCATAGACATCTTTAAGGAGGCGGGACCACCGCATCGTTACACGCAAGAAATCCCTGCGGAATGGATAGAACGTGCCACCCCACACCGCCAGAAGTTATTTGAGCGTGAGGCATACACAGAAGGATGTTGGAGCTAACCGACTATTTCTGTTTTAATTGCCCCCAAATTGTTGTTAACAATTTGGTATCAGGCTGAACAGGTAACGCAGCAGGGTTAAACCAATCTGCCTCATAATTGCCATCGCCTGTTAATTGTTCTGATTTGCGACTCCCTAAATCGAATGTGAAGATTCCGTCTGAAATATAAAGCACTTTGTCTCCGAGTGGGGACCAAGCTGGAGAAGATCCCGTTACTAACTTCTTCAATCCACTGCCATCACGATCCAGAACATAGATACCTTTCTGCGACCAGAGAAAAGCTATTTTGTTGCCATCTGGCGACCACGCAGTGTGGATCAATGTTGCGGGTTCATCAACTTCAAACAGCGTCGTCTCTTCGTGGGTGTTGACATTTATAACGCGGAGGACAGTGCGCCCAACATCGTGTGGAAACCTGTAAGTAAATACGATCTCTGAACCGTCGGGAGACCAAGCGGGAAAGCCCGCAATACGTCCAGATGATACAACATGTTTTTCAGAGCGTTCATTGATATCTGCGGTGTAGATCGCTTCACTGAACGCCCGATGATATGCCAACTTCTTACCATCTGGAGACCAAGTAGGGAACTCTCTATAGGCTACATCCTTCAACACCTTCCGCACATTTTTCCCATCAGCGTCCATGATATAGATGTCGCGAATGCCGTGCCGATCCGAGTGAAAAGCGATATGCTCACCTGTCGGAGACCAGACAGGCGAACCATCGCGGGCACCATTCAGCGTTAAGTTCTTTTGTTGACTTCCATCAGCATTCATTATATAAATCTCATCATCACCATCACGGGTAGATGTAAACACGATTTTGGCTGTTTTTGGGGCTTCTGCTATTACGGAAACAACACCTTTGAAGAAAAGAAGACTGATGCAACAAAACAGCATTAAAATTTTAATGTTCATAGTATCGCCTCTCTCAGACTCGAAATTTTTCATAATGTTTGGTTCTTAGATAGAAAAATAAGGTCTAATTTGTATAGCGGGGCATTGAATCTATACTAATTCTAACCCAACTTGCCACCTCTACATAACTTTTACGGTTGAAGCAAACCGATCTACACATTGGCGTTGGACTCACGTTATTTACATTAAGTTAAGCAAGTTCCGTGCCAATCGGAACACTATCATACTGACGGAGTTTTCTACATAACGCAGAGAAGGCACTGCACAAAATAGGGCATTCTTTAGACTCAACTGCACGAAATAGTGCATGCTAAATAACTTAGGCTGCTTATAACCTTTTAGGTAGCAACGTGGGTTAATTCTAACACACTTCTCAGTTCTTTGTAATCCTATTGACTTAAATCGATGTTTGAAGTACAATCATTACCCAAAACAGGGAGTCGCAATGAACACATTAGATCGTCCGAATATTCTTTGGTTATCTTTAGAGGATACAACACCGCGATTCGGTTGTTATGGAGATCCAATCGCTCGCACACCGAATATTGATCGACTTGCTGCCGGCGGATGTCGGTTTCCGAATGCGTTTTCGACTGCTGGTGTCTGCGCACCGAGCCGTTCCGCTATTATCACCGGTATGTATCAGACCTCCATTGGTACACATCACATGCGGACACGGCATACGAACCCCAACACGCCTGACATGCCGACACCTTATTCCGCAGTGCCACCGCCTTATGTCAAGACTTTCACCGAATATCTCCGAGGCGCGGGCTATTATTGTACAAATAATAGCAAAACCGACTACCAGTTCACACCACCAATCACAGCGTGGGATGAATCCGACAACACCGCACACTGGCGGAATCGCGATGCAGGACAACCCTTCTTTTCAGTCTTCAACCCGACTGTCACGCATGAGAGCGGTATGTGGGAACGGGAGGATCGTCCACTGACGACCACCACGAATCCTGATGATGTGCAGTTACCACCCTACCTACCGGATACACCCAAAGCACGGCAAGCATTAGCACGGCAATACGATAATCTTATGACTGCCGATGCCCGCGTTGGTAAGTTGTTAGATCAACTCGAAGAAGATGGGCTTGCAGAAAATACTATTGTCTTTCTTTGGAGCGACCACGGTGAAGGACTCCCGCGCGGAAAACGGTGGCCCTACGATGCGGGTATCCGTATCCCATTGATCGTTCGTTGGCCCGGTACACTGAGTCCCGATAGCGTCAGCCAACAACTCGTGAGTTTAGTTGACCTCGGTCCAACAGTGCTTTCACTCTGTGACGTGCAGGTACCGAAACATCTGCAGGGACAACCATTTCTCGGACCAGAAACGATAGAACGCGACTACATCTTCGCGACGCGCGATCGATACGATGAATCCTACGATATGGTGCGCGCAGTCCGCGATAAACGGTATAAATATATCAAAAATTACTACCCTGAAAAACCTTATCTGCTTTGGATTCCGTATCGCAATCGGCACCCAGTCATGCAGGAGATGTGGCGACTCTATGCCGCAGGTGAATTGGAGGGCGATCAGTCGATTATGTTCCGTTCCCCGCGTCCAGTTGAGGAACTTTATGACACTGAAAACGATAGATACGAACTCAACAATTTAGCAAAAGACGCTGGACACCAAGATGTTCTACAACGGATGCGCGGGACACTTTCACAGTGGCAGTCCGAATTCGGCGATATGGGAAGTATACCTGAAGAGCAGATGGTTGCAACGTGGTATCCAGATGGTACACAGCCGCAAACCGCTGCGCCGATTTTCATCCCGATTAACGCCGACCATCCCGGTACAGAGGTGGCACATAGGATCGGTGAATGGGCAGCTCCGCTTGTTTTACAACTTCACTGCTCCACGCAAGGGGCATCTATCGCCTACACAACAGAACAGGGAGACGATGCACATTGGCGGTTGTATACCGATCCACTGCGTCTACCAAAGGGCGAAACAAGCGTACGTGCGAAAGCGATTCGCATCGGTTATAGTGAAAGCGAAGAGAGAACAATTCATCTCAAAATTTCATAAGGAGATTATCAATAATGGCGCAACAGAACAGCCAAGACTATTTCGTTTATGTCGGCACCTACACACATGGCAACAGCGAAGGCATTTACGTTTATCGCTTAGATGGTGAGACGGGTGCTTTGGAATATAGTAGCAAGATCACAGGCGTTGAGAATCCGTCGTTTCTGGAGATACACCCGAGTGGACAATATCTCTTCGCAGTCAACGAGCTTAATGAGTTTGAAGGCAAAGCCAGCGGCGCGGTCACGGCATTTTACATTCATAAAGAGACAGGGGAGATTAGTTACCTCAACCAACGTGCAACTGGCGGCGGTGCACCATGCCATCTGAGTGTGGACTCAACCGGTAAATGTCTGTTGGTGGCGAATTACGGGGGCGGAAGCGTTACGGCTTTCCCGATTGAGTCGGATGGCAGATTGGGTGAAGCCTCCGATTTTGTGCAGCATCAGGGATCTAGTGTCAATCCACAACGGCAGATGGAACCGCACGCGCATGCAATTATGATTGATCCGGGGAATCGCTACGCTTTCTCGCCTGATCTTGGGCTTGATAAAGTTCTTATTTACCAATTAGATGCAAAAAACGGAAAACTCACACCTAATACGCAACCGTGGGCACGCGTGCAGCCCGGTGCAGGACCTCGGCATTTCGATTTCCACCCGAACGGAAAGTACGCTTATGTGATTAACGAGATAGATTCCACCTTCACAGCTTTTCGGTACGATGCGAAGGCAGGAACGCTATCTGAATTCCAAACGATCTCCACGCTTCCGGATGGTTTCGATGGCACCAGCCATTGTGCTGACATTCACGTTCACCCTTCAGGACAATTCTTGTACGGGTCAAATCGTGGACATGACAGTATTGCGATTTGCGCGATTGATGCGGAAACGGGAATGCTGAATCCTATCGGTTACGAATCGACACAAGGACAGACACCACGGAACTTTGGGCTGAACCCGGAAGGGACATTCCTTTTTGCCGCCAACCAGCAAACAGATACGGTTGTTACCTTCGCTATTGACGCTGAAACGGGTGAATTAAATGCGACAGGGGACGTAGCAGAAGTGCCGTCACCTGTCTGTTTGAAGATGCTGGCGTGTGGTTAATTTTTCAGAAGATGGGCGGGCACTGAGACCCGCCCAAACAAATTAGCGTTCGTGGCGACGCTGTCTGCGCTGTTCTTGGAGTTTATCCCACGGATAGATGAGACAGCGATCCGCCCAATCTCGATAAAGTCCAGAGAGCTCTTCAAGTTTCTGTGGCTGCTTAGCGGCAAGATCGTTAATTTCTGTCCGTTCCGCTTCCAAATCGTAGAGTTCCCAATCACCGGGGAACCTACAGACCAGTTTCCAATTATCTTGACGGACTGCGCAATTCCCTTCATGTTCCCAATAAAGCACCTCTTTACCGTTATCCTTTCCATCAAAAACCGGTACTAAACTTGTTCCCTCTAACGGCAGAATAGGCTTTTCGTTATGTTCTTCTGGATACGTCGCGCCTGAAACCTCAAGGCATGTCGCCATGATATCTGGCAGTTGTCCGGGTTGATGCCGCAATTCTCCTGCGGATTTTATCGCATCTGGCCAATGCGCGATCAACGGTGTGGCGATACCGCCTTCATGTACCCAATGTTTGTACAATCTGAACGGTGTATTCGATAGGTTTGCCCACGGAACACCGTAGCTCTGATAAGTCGTCTCGGGCCCCGGCATGATGGTAGGGTCGTTCCCACGATAGACAGGTTTACCATCGGAGGTGGTCTCGGTGCTGATGAGTGAATCGGTATCGCGTTTCGCGGGAGGACC
>JAGFCB010000087.1 GCA_022394775.1 Candidatus Poribacteria bacterium | reverse complement strand
AGGAGGGTTCCTTGTTACTTTCAATAGTCATTTTTTTACCATTGCTCGGCGTGATAGCAATCGCGTTGCTTAGAGGCCTCGGTGCAACTGCTGTGAAAGGCATCGCGCTTGTCATTGGGCTTCTGACGTTTGTTATCTCGTTGGGGCTTTATACGGGTTTTAACGCGGATACTGCAGCGTTCCAGCAGGTAACTCTGAAACCGTGGATTCCCGGTTCAGGTACAAGTTATCACATCGGTTATCACATCGGGATTGACGGTATATCGTTGTGGTTGGTCTTACTGACGACTTTCCTGACACCGATATGTATTCTCGCTGCATGGAATTCGATCGAGAAGGGGTTGAGTGGTTTTATGATGTCGCTCCTTGCACTCGAAACCGGGATGTTGGGTGTCTTCTGTTCGCTGGACCTGTTCCTCTTCTTCGTATTTTGGGAGTCAATGCTAATACCGATGTACTTTCTTATCGGTGTTTGGGGTGGCGAACGTCGAATTTACGCGACTATCAAGTTCGTCCTCTATACGATGGCGGGCAGCGCGTTGATGCTTGTCGGTATTTTAGCACTCTATTTCCAAAACAATAATAGTTTCAATCTCACAACACTCAGCGGTCCGTTTGAACACTCACATCTATTGTTCCTTGCATTTTTCATAGCGTTTGCTATTAAAGTGCCACTTTTCCCGTTCCATACATGGCTACCAGATGCCCACGTTGAGGCACCTACGGTCGGCAGTGTTATCCTTGCTGGTGTTTTGCTAAAGATGGGAACCTATGGGATCATCCGATTTTGTCTGCCGCTTTTTCCTGATGCAGCGGATAAATATACGCCTTTGATAGTTACGCTCGCCGTCATCGGTATTATCTATGGGGCATTGGTGGCGATGGTGCAGCCCGATTTGAAAAAACTCGTGGCATATTCGAGTGTCAGCCATTTGGGTTTCGTTGTATTGGGGCTTTTTTCAAAAAGTTCCGCAGGTATTCAGGGAAGCGTGTTGCAAATGGTGAATCACGGCTTAAGCACCGGCGCGTTATTCCTCTTGGTCGGGATGATTTATGAGCGGCGGCACAGCAGAATGATCGTCGATTTCGGTGGTTTATCAAAACGGATGCCAATTTTTGCCGTGATTTTTATGATTGTGACGTTGTCGTCTATCGGGCTACCCGGTTTGAACGGGTTCGTCGGTGAATATATGATACTACTCGGTAGTTTTGTTCAGGGTGCCTTCTCTAAGGTACACGTCGTTTTTGCAACTGCGGGTGTGATTCTCGCAGCCGTGTATATGCTCTGGATGTTTCAGCGGGTGATGTTTGGTACACTGGATAAAACAAATGAAAACCTACCTGACTTGAACGCGCGTGAGATCGTTGTCATGCTGCCACTGCTGCTGTTCATCGTCTGGATTGGTGTTTATCCGAAGCCTTTCCTGAGTAAGATGGAAAAATCGGTAGGGCTTGTTGTGACAAAAGTACAGACTGAGCGAGCTATGGGACAACTGGAAAATCAGAACCCGCGTGATCCGAAACTCGCACTACAAGAAACGCAACACATACAACACGAAAAGCGTGAAAAGGAGGCAGAGGCGAAGTAAGTGAAGTTCAAACTGGTATCTTGTCTAATTTTTTGTGTAATTATTGGGCTTGCCCTTTCGGTTTCAATGGAAGCATTCGGGGCAGATGACGCACATCACGGGCATGGCGTAGATGGCGCCAAATTACCTATCTGGAGTATTATTCCATTTGTCGGTATTCTGCTCTCAATCGCAATCTTTCCACTCGTGTTGGATTCACACTTTCTTGTCCACCACGGTGGGAAAATGTCTTTGATATGGGCATCAGCCTTCGCGATTCCATATCTCATTGCTTTTCGAGGAGAGGCTTTTTACGACATCTTGCATATCTATCTGATAGACTATATCCCGTTCATCATTCTGTTGTGGGGATTGTTCACGGTCGCAGGTGGTATCCTCGTGCGCGGGACGTTGCGTGGCACACCAATCGTTAACACGCTCTTGTTACTTATCGGTACTGCTATCGCCTCGTGGGTCGGAACCACGGGAGCATCAATGCTCCTCATTCGTCCATTGATTCGCGCGAACGAATATAGGAAGAGCAAAGTTCATCTGGTTATCTTCTTTATTTTTCTTGTGAGCAACATCGGGGGTTCTTTAACACCTTTGGGGGATCCACCGCTCTTTTTAGGATTTCTGCACGGCGTGCCTTTCTTTTGGACGACGACGGCCCTGTTCCCGCACATGCTGTTTATTAGTGTTATCTTAATTGTGATCTTCTTAATTGTAGACACGTTTATGTTTAAACGCGAAGGGGGTGTTGTACCAGATGATGGCACCAGTGAACCGATTCGTGTCAATGGCCTCTTCAACCTAATCTTCCTGCTCGGTATCATTGCCGCAGTCCTGATGAGCGGAACCTTCAAGTGGGGAGAAGTCAACATTTTCGGTGTGCATGTGTATTGGCAGAATATCGCTCGCGACGTTTTGATCGTTGTGATGGGACTGTTGTCGCTCAAATTTACGCCATTTAGTGGTGAATTGCGGCAATCGAACGAGTTCTCATGGGAACCGATAGAAGAGGTGGCGAAAGTATTTGCCGGTATCTTCATGACGATTATTCCGGCACTCGCGATCCTGAAGGCGGGTGAGAACGGTGCTTTGCGTGGGTTAATCGGGGCAATAAAAGAACCGATTCACTATTTCTGGGTAACCGGCATCCTGTCGAGTTTCTTAGACAACGCGCCGACGTATCTGACGTTTTATAACACAGCACTTGGAAAATTACATCTCACCGAAGCCGTAGTTCCGGAAATTTTGACCGGACAATTAACCAGTGCGGAGCACTTAGAGTTTATTAAATTGCTAACCGCTATTTCTGTTGGCGCCGTTTTTATGGGTGCGAATACCTATATCGGCAATGCTCCGAATTTCATGGTGAAAGCAATCGCGGAACAGAGTGGTATCCGCATGCCGAGTTTTTTCGGGTATATGCTCTGGTCGGTAGTAATCTTGGTACCACTCTTCGTAATTGTGACGTTTGTGTTTCTCCTTTAGTTGGCGATCTGCTTGTGAGTGCTGGCTTTGACCGCAATTCTTGGACTACTGCAGTAGGCTTTTCCGAAATTTTCCAGTCGATAAAAACTACTGCAGAAACCGTTGTACGCTGCAAAGGAAATTAAAAAATCTGTAAAGGAAATTAAAAAATGCCAATAGAGATTAACTGGCAATTACTAATGCCGGAACTGGTTATCGCCTTAACGTTGATTATTGTCCTCATCTTTGACCTTTTTGATTCTATCTCGAAAACGGTCCTCGGTTGGATGACAATCATCGGTGCCGGGATTGCCCTATGGGTCTCCATCCAGATGCATTACACTGGCAAAGTTGGTGTCGAATTCAACGACATGTTCAAGGTAGATAGTTTCTCGCTTTTCTTTAACATTATCTTCCTCGTTTCGACAATTTTGGTCACCTTAATTTCGATGAGTTATTTGGATAGAGGCGACAGGAAGCAGGGACCTTACTATCTGCTTATCCTACTTGCAACGCTCGGTATGATGCTGATGGCCGCAGGCAACGAGTTGATTATCGTTTTCCTCGGCTTGGAACTGATGTCGTTGTCGTTGTATGTGTTGGCAGGCTATTTCCGAGAAAGTCCTGCTTCAAGCGAAGCGGGGATGAAATATCTGTTGCTCGGGGCGTTTGCGAGCGCGTTCTTCCTCTACGGAATTGCACTAATTTATGGTGGCGCGGGGACCACAAGTGTTCCGGCAATTGCAGAGGCAATTACAGCAGAAAACAGGTCGCCGCTGCTTTTAGCGGGAATGTTCCTACTGGTCGTAGGCTTCGGGTTTAAGGTCGCGATTGTTCCGTTCCACCAATGGGCACCTGATGTCTACGAAGGGGCACCGACGACGATCGCAGCGTTTATTTCGGCTGGACCGAAGGCTGCTGGGTTTGCAGCGTTCCTCAGAATTTTCATGGAAGCCTTACCAACCCTGCAAGTTGAATGGAGTGGTGTTCTCATCTTATTGGCGATGTTGACAATGACGGTTGGGAATATCATTGCGATTTCACAGACAAATATCAAACGGATGCTTGCCTATTCAAGTATTGCGCACGCGGGTTACGTACTGATAGGCTTGGCAGCTGCAAATGACGACGGAATTTCGAGTGCGATGCTCTACCTTCTGGTTTACTGCGTGATGAATATCGGCGCGTTCGGTGCAGTCATCTTGGCGAGAACAGAAGATGGCGAGAGCCTCATGATTTCTGATTATGCAGGACTTGGCACCCGAAAACCGTTACTTGCCATGTTTATGACAGTAATGCTGCTGTCGCTTGCGGGTTTTCCGCCGACAGCCGGGTTTGTCGGAAAATTCTATATCTTCAAGGCAGCAGTTGGGGCGGGACATATTTGGCTTGTTATTATCGGTGCTATCAACACTGCTATATCGGCGTTCTATTATCTGCGCGTCGTTGTGACAATGTATATGCGTGAGCCAGAGGAAGAGTTAGAGATCAGTCCTTACGCGTCAACTTTAGTCGTCGGATTGGTCATCGCAGCGATTGGTGTACTTCTCATCGGTATTCTGCCATCCCTCATGCTCACACCTGCACAGAATTCCGTGTTTTAAGTGCTATCTGAGGGGATAGTGGGTTTTTGGGCAACAACTCAATTACCGTACACTTAATCACGAAATTAAGAATTAATAAACCACCCGTTTCTCGACAACGGAGAGAAACGAGCAAGGATAATAGTTAAAAAATGTCAAACGTTAGATTAGGTTTTATCGGTACAGGTGGTAACATGAACCGCCATTTACGTGAATTAACTGAGATTGGTGGTTCACAGTTTGTCGCCTTCTGCGATATTGTCGTTGAAAAAGCGGAGCAGGCTGTCACGCAATATGGTGGCAAAGCTTACGCCGACTACAATGAGATGCTCGCCAGCGAAGAATTGGATGCGGTGTACATCTCAATTCCGCCGTTTGCGCACGGTGCCCCTGAACGCGCTGTTATTGATGCCGGATTGGCAATGTTTGTCGAAAAACCGGTACACATGGATACCAACGACGCGCAGGAGATCGCAGCGGAAATAGAAGACAAGGGCATCATCACCGCGACGGGGTATCAAGAACGTTACCTTGATATCATTGACAAAGCGCAGGAACTCCTCGCTTCCCGACGCGTCGGTTTTTTCATGGGCTACTGGATGGGCGGTATGCCGGGCGGATGGTGGCGCGAGAAGGCGAAATCCGGTGGGCAGCTTATGGAGCAGACAACACACGAATTTGATATGGCGAGATACCTCTTCGGCGAAGTCAAAACTGTATACGCTGTCGCACGCTATGATCTGATTCCTGATACCGATTACGATATTGAAGAAGCCTCTGCAGTCTCTTTGCAATTTGAGAGCGGTGTCTTTGGTATTATGTTCTCGGCTTGTTTCACGACGAATGGAATGAAGCGTTCTGGATTAGATATTTTCTGTGAAGACGGTTCACTTGAATATCATCTCCGGCGTGCGCTTGTGCTCTCTACTGCTGACGAGACAACCACATGGAACCCGCAAAACAATTGCACAATTGATATGGATCGTACCTTTATTGAGGCTGTTCGTACAGGAGACGGCAGCGCAATCCGATCACCTTATGCCGATGCTGCTAAAACCGCTATTCTGTCTATAGCTGCCAACGAATCTCTGGAAACAGGACTACCTGTACACCTAACATAACAGTTAAGAGATTGTTGAAACGTGGAAGGATGGAAGCTTAGTGGAATCACCTCTGTTTCCAACCTTCCATCCTTCCTATCAAACCTTTCTTGTGTCTTTGCGCCCATTTTCTGCAGGAGGTGAATCTATACCGTGGAACACCAAATTAACCTCCCTATCACCGGAATGCATTGCGAAAACTGCACGAGCACCATCACACGACATCTTAAAAAGATGGATGGTGTCCTTGCCGCAGAAGTCAGCCTCGCCACCGAATATGCCGCGGTTACCTTTGATACATTCACGCTCAGCGAGGAGGCCATCATCGATAAGATCCGAGACCTCGGTTTTGACGTTGTCGATGAAGATAAAGAAGAAGAGGTTCGCGCTGAGGAATTCCGACGGCAGAAGCTGCAATTCACTGTCGGAGTCATCTTCACGCTCCCGCTTTTCCTCCTCAGCATGGGCAGAGATATGAACCTGTTGGGTGAGTGGGCATCTGCACACTGGGTTAACTGGCTCATGTTCGGTTTAGCTCTCCCCGTGCAGGGGTATGTCGCTTGGGACTATTACATCGGCGGCTTTAAGGCACTGCGCAACCGATCCGCTAATATGGATGTTCTCGTCGCCATGGGATCATCCGTGGCGTTTTTCTATAGTCTCGCTGTAACGATTGCACTAACAACAGGCGAGGGAGCACGCTTCGGCGCGCACGTCTATTTTGAGACAGCCGCAGTTATCGTTACCTTGATTAAGTTGGGGAAACTGCTTGAAGCACGGGCGAAAGGTAAGATAAACGCAGCCCTCAAAAAACTTCCGCAGCTTGCCCCTAAAACAGCCTGCCGCTTAACAGACGGTGAAGAACAACAGATTCCTATTGAACAGGTCGGTGTCGGAGATGTCCTGGTTGTACGTCCCGGCGAAAGCATTCCTGTTGATGGCGTGGTAAGCAACGGCAACAGTGCTATTGATGAAAGCGTTTTCACCGGAGAAAGCCTACCAGTAGATAAGACACCGGGCGACCCTGTGACCGCGGCGACGATGAACCAAAGCGGAATGCTTACCATCAAAGCCACACACGTCGGTGCCGAAACTTCCCTTGCCCGTCTTGTCCAATTGGTATACACGACGCAACAGAGTAAACCCCCCATCCAACGCGCCGCCGATGCAGTCACAAATGTGTTTGTGCCTATTGTTACCGCGATTGCCGTAGTGACGTTTCTCGTGTGGTGGTTCGTCATTGGCGCAGGATTCACCCCGGCAATGCTCCGCCTCGTTGCTATCCTCGTCACAGCCTGCCCTTGTGCATTGGGGCTCGCCACGCCAACGGCTGTTATGATGGGAACCGGTATCGGCGCGCAACGCGGTATCCTCTTCCGAAACGGCGAAGCACTTGAGCGCGCTGGAGATTTAACCACAATTGTTCTCGATAAGACAGGCACCTTGACAGAAGGAAAACTCACGCTTACCGATATTTACACGGATAGAGACGAATCGGAATTCTTACAGTTATCTGCCGCTGCGGAGCGTGGCAGTGAACATCCTATCGGAAAAGCAGTTGTCCAAACCGCTCAGGAACGTGGGTTGGACATCACGACACCGAGTCAGTTTAAAGCGATCGCTGGACACGGTATCGCCGCACAGATTGGTGAAAATAGTGTTATCATTGGCAATGTATCCTTAATTCAACAGCACAATATTCCGACGAAGAGATTTGAAGAAGAAGCAGAGCGTCTACAGACCGAGGCGAAAACCGTCCTATGGGTCGCTGTTGATGGAGATGTAGTTGGGCTTCTGGCGGTCGCGGACACATTGAAATCGGAAGCACAAGCTGCAGTCGCGGAACTCTACGAACTTGGATGTACGGTCACAATGATGACAGGGGATAACCGCGTTACAGCTGATGCGATTGCCAAGGCTTCGCGGATTAGCGATGTCATGGCAGAACTCAAACCCGAGGATAAAGCGGCAGCCGTTAAAAAGCTACAAGCGGAAAATGGTGGACTCGTCGCGATGGTCGGCGACGGCATTAACGATCCCCCCGCATTGGCACAAGCCGATATCGGCATCTCACTTGGCACAGGCACCGATATTGCCAGAGAGACAGCACACGTAACGCTCATGCACAGCGATTTGCGTGGACTTCCCGATGCAATTCGGCTCAGCCGCTCGACCATGCGCACGATTAAACAGAATCTTTTCTGGGCGTTTTTCTACAATGTCCTATTGATTCCTATCGCAGCAGGTGTGCTGTATCCGCTTTCGTTTGTGCCCTCAATGTTCCGTGAGTTGCACCCGATGCTTGCTGCATTTGCGATGGCGTTTAGCAGTGTGTCCGTTGTGCTAAACAGTTTGCGTCTACAATGGAAGAATTTCCCTAAAACCCTTGATATCCAGTAATTATCGTGATATAATTGCTTTACAAATTGATACTATCGCAAAGACCGGAGGTAGCACGATGCAGGATAAAATAAAGGCTGCACCGACAGTCGTCTATCCTGAATCGGACGGTAACCCCTTCGCAGAAACCGAATATCATCGAGACATCATGATAGATTTCATCCAGATGCTCAAACACTATTTCCGCGATGTTGACGATGTGCATGTCTCAGGAAATCTATTGATGTATTATGAAGAAGGCAACCCCAGGAAATCGGTTTCCCCTGATGTGTTCGTCGCCTTTGGGGTCAGTAAAAAAAAGCGACGCACCTATAAAATATGGGAAGAAGGACACGCCCCCAACTTTGTATTGGAAGTCGCAAGTCCAAGCACATATAGACACGATCTAACACGAAAAAAAGACCTTTATGCGTCGGTTCTTGGTGTCCGTGAGTATTATATCTACGATCCATATCACGAAGTTGATCCTTATTTTCACGGGTATCGTCTTGTGGGCGGTGTGTATGAAGATATAGAATTTGTGGATGAACGTCTACCCTCCCTTGTGCTGGACTTGGAATTAGGGGAAAATGATGGTGTTTTTGGACTCTATGATCCAAACCGTTCGGTCTGGTTGCAACCGCTGGAGGAACAGGTTAAACAGGAAACAGAGGCACGGCAACGCGCGGACGCACGCGCGGAACAAGAAGCAGAGGCACGGCAACGTGTTGAATCCGAACTTGCTAAGGCTTTAGAGGCTCTTAAACGTCTGGAAGAGAAGTCCTGAGAATCATGTGGGGCTTCACTGCTGCCAATACCTGTTCCACCATAATCCCAGCGATCACTTCACAACTACCAGCACCGCATCCGCCTGGATTCCGACCTGGATGACACGGGTTGCATCCCAGTTCTATCCCACTTTGAACAACTGAATGTTTCTCACCATAAGGACCGCTCCGAATGTGGTTCGTTGAACCGAAAAGCGCGACGACTGGTGTATCCACTGCTGCCGCGATATGCATCGGTCCTGTATCGTTCCCAATATATACGTCGCAGATAGAGATTAACGCCGCGAGGTGACGTAGATTTTGCGTTTGAACGAGAATTGGCGGAATGTCCATCTTTTTAGTGATTTGTACTTGAAGTTCCCGTTCGTTCGGACCGGCAAACAACAAAATCGCTGCATTCTGTTCTTCACATAAAGTATTCGCTACCGACGCGTAGTTTTCCGCGCCCCACAACTTATACTTCCAATTACCACCCGGATGAATACCGATTAACAACTGTTCTGACGGAATGCCAGCTTCGGTAAGAAAGCGGTGTGCAGCTGCTTGCTCATCTCCAGTCAACTGTAAATGTGGATGTGCATCTGTTATATCAAGGTTATATCTCTGGAGTATCTCCAGATATCGGGTAACAGCATGGCGGTTGCTGTCGCCACGCACCATACCCCAATGTTCTGCACCGATACACCGCGCTGTGAGGCTATCCCGCAGGTTCACGACGAGATCAAATTTGTTATGTCGTAAAGTCTTTATGAGACGTAGTCGTCCTCTCCAACCGGCGTGTTCGCCGCGATTATCGTAGACAAGGGTAGCATCAATGTTTGGGTCGGTAGCGAGAAGATCAACTGCTCGTGCCCCAACGAGAAAGGTAATATGGGCATCTGGGAAGTGTTTGCGTAGGGGTTGGATAACAGCGGTGGATAGGACTGCATCGCCGATGAAGCTGAAACTGAAAATCAGTATTTTTTTCATTACAAAAATTGCTGTTGGATGAAAATCAAAAATTGTTTCTGCGATTCCAGGAGTTAGTTGTCAATCAAAAGTGCTATCTAATCCTGTAAATCCTAAAATCTTGTAAATCCTGATTCAGACAGTTAGAAAGTTTCAATTAACGCAACGGCTGTCGTCAAGCCATCTTCTGCT
>JAGFCB010000133.1 GCA_022394775.1 Candidatus Poribacteria bacterium | reverse complement strand
CGGGCGATTTCATTAACCTGTTCTTCTGATGTTAAAGGTTTCGCTGTAATCAAGGTACGTTCACCAACCACCTTCTTTTCTACCCGAAAATGTTTGTCAGCAAAACGGGCAATCTGAGGAAGATGTGTAATACAAATAACTTGTGAAAAGGCTGACAACTCTTTCAATTTTTTACCAACGACATCCGCAACTTTACCACCGATACCGCTGTCAATCTCATCGAAAAGCAGTGTCGGAATCTCGTCAACTTGAACCAACACCGTCTTTAAAGCAAGCATGATACGTGAAATTTCGCCACCTGACGCAATTCTGACAATTGGGCGCGCTTCAGAACCAACATTCGGAGCAATTAAAAATTCAACATCGTCCATGCCATCAGAACGGAATGCATAAGGTTTACCATCTATTTGAAACGGGCCACCTTCATCTGGTATATGCTGCACGGATGCCTGAAACTCCGCTTTGTCCATGCTAAGCGTGCGTAGTTCCTTCTCAATCCGCTCCGACAGATGCTTAGCAACATGTATCCGTTTCGCAGAGAGCGTAGTGCACAGGCGTTGCGCTTCTTGAATCGTTTTCTGGATCTCCCCCTCAAGCGACTCCTGTTTTTCTGAACCGAGTTGTAATGTCTCCAATTTCTGTTCCGCTTCAGCGTAGTAGGCTAATATTTCGGAAATAGAGTTACCATAACGCCGCTTCAATTTTGCAATCAACGCCAACCGATCAGTAACCTCGTCCAACCGCATTGAGTTGGACTCTATCGTTTCCGCATAGTAGCGGACCTGGGAGGCAATATCCTCCAATTCATAGAGCGATGATTCCAACCGCTCACGTAATTCTGAAAGACTATCATCCAGTTCTGACAACTTTGTAAGTTCCTTCGCCGCACCCTTTAAACGTTCAAAAGGACTACCAAAACCACCAGTCCCAGATCCGTCGTCATCCAGTTGCCGATATACAAGGGTCGCCGACTCACGCAAGGCTTCTGCATTTTTGAGTAGGTGAGCTTCATCTGCCAGTTTTTCATCTTCACCTTCCTCTAAATTCGCCGCAGTAAGTTCTTTAATTTCAAATTCAAGGAGCTCTTTTTCGCGTTCTGATGCGGCCAAAGTGTCCGCGAGGGATGCTGCCTCCCGTTGTAAGGCTCGTAATCGCGTATATACCTTACCAATCTGTTGCCGCGCTTCACTGTTCCCGCCAAAATCATCCAAAAGCTTGAGGTGGGTTTCAGTCCGAAACAATGACTGATGTTCATGTTGACCGTGGATATCGACAAGCAAGGTGCCAAGTTCTTGCAATTGCTTTAAATTCACCAAACGCCCATTAATATGGCATCGGCTTCTACCATTCGCACTAATTTGCCTTGAAAGAATGGTCACATCGGATGCGTCCAACGCATCACTGAAAGCAAAGTCAGTATGCCACATTGGATGCGCCTCGTCAGGTGCGACACCTGCTTCCACCTTTGCAAAATCGGTGCCTTCTCGTACAATATCGGCGGCGGATCTTTCGCCCAATACCAATCCAATCGATTTGAGGATAACCGATTTACCAGCACCTGTCTCACCGGTAAAAATATTCAATCCGGGTGCGAGTTCGAGTTCGAGTTCGTCTATGAGAGCGACGTTGTGGATAGAGAGTGTTTCTATCATTTTTTTACTATGGAGGTTCTGCTCAGTTTTCTCCGTTGTCGAAAACCGGTTTCAGCCAAGAAATGATTTCCTCTCTTTCACAGGTTCAATCTTGACTTAAGGGCATTATGCCCGCTTGATTCTTTCACCCAACATTAGTTTCTCACGCAAAGCTCTGTAGTAACTATGGTGTTGTGAACGGATCAGCTGAATTGTCCGTTCTGCTTTCTCCACTTTTATGACCGCACCAGCAGTAAGGCTGTGTGTCTCGCGCTGCCCATCTACAAAAACATCAACACTCTGATACGCTGCGCGCATCTTGACAGTGATCTCCGCATCACCATCAGCAATGAACGGACGTACCGTCAAACTATGCGGCGCAATAGGCGTTAGTAAAATCGCCTCTAACTGTGGTGCGACGATAGTGCCAGCACAAGAGAGAGAATATCCGGTTGAACCGCTTGGCGTTGCGATTATCAATCCATCGGCGTTATACGGTATAAAGAGTTCGCCATCAATATAAGCATCTAATTCAATCAGACGCGTATAGTGCCGAATCACAACATCGTTGAGCGCGAAAGCTCGAAAAGGCTGTGGAAATCCTTCCCTGTCTACTACAACCTCTAACATCATCCGATGCTCTATCCGATAGTCGCCCGCCAAGGTCGCCTTCAACGTTGGATAGAGTTCATCAAGGGAGGCATCCGTTAAAAACCCAAGCGTCCCAATATTAATCGCCAAGATAGGCACATTCTCAATCTGTGGTGTATGGGCTGCGCTGAGGAGTGTCCCATCTCCACCAAGAACAAGAATAATATCTGCTTGATCCACCATCTCCGTTTTGGAAATACCAGTTTTGGAACATCCCAATTCAACTGCCTGTTCCTCTGGTAAAAGTGGGACAAGACCTCGTTCCGCTAACCACGCAGACACACCTTCGACGATTCCTGTCGCGTTCGCCTTGGTAGTATTGACAAAAAAACCGATATTTTTTATTTCTTTCATTTTGTCATACGAAAGATGTTATCTGTGGGTTCCTGCTGCCCTCTAATTCTCCAAACGCGTGAATAAAATAATGATACCGCCGCCGATGAGAAAAGCACCGATAGTGATGAGCAAATTCACATCAAGTTGCGGTAAGATGTGAGCAGTATCTATCCGTTCCCCATCAACCATTGAAAACTCACGAAACGGCCATAACCCGTAAAGTGAACCCACCATCAACCCAATGAGAAAAGCGATTGTCAGATTACGGTAGCGTTCCAACAGGTAGCTAAGCAACCGCGTGAACGCAAGAAGACCAAACAAACATCCAAGTGCAGCGAAAGCGAGTATCAATAAACTCCGTAACATTGATTCGGTTAAAGCACCCTTAAGCAATCCGGGGACACCCTCTATCAAGGTATTTATTGCCGTTAAGAGCGGGAAATAGACCCCCAACGCAAGCATCAGGAACGAACCACTGATGCCCGGCAGAATCATCGCCGAAATCGCTAACGCACCACTTCCAAAAAAGAGTCCGAGTTCCCAATATGTCGGAAATCCAGTTGTGCCGCCAGCACTGTCACCCAGCATCGTCTCATTGCTGGCTTTATAAGTAACCCGTTCTAACTGCTTTTCACCCATACCCACGGAGAGGCTTAATATCAGCGCAACAGCGATCAGCAGTATTACTGATTCTTTCCAACCGAACCCCTTTAGCATTCGCAGCGGTATGAAAATAGATACCAAGATTAACCCACTAAAGAAGCCATAAGTCGCATCGTGGTGATTGTTCAGCAGATAGACAATTAACTTTGACGTAAGCAATAAGGCAGCAATCGCGCCAATTCCCAACAGCGCAAGAAAACCGAAGTCAATACGGCGAAGCTCATCTCCTGCTTCCGCGAAGGCATCTTTTTTTAATCGGACAGTCCCCAGTAATTTTTTCACCGTTGAAAACCCAATACGCCGTAATGCACCGATGAGCCGTTCATAAATACCTAAAACGAGTGCAAGAGTACCACCACTCATACCGGGGATAATATTAGCAATGCCTATTAGAAAACCGTTAGCAAAGAGCCGAAGTGAATTCATGTATTAGTTGTCAGGTGTCAGAAGGAATGGCTGTTAGCAGTCAGCAAGAGCACTTGTTTGCTGAAAGCCGATAGCCAACTGCTATTCTTCATAAACTACGAAATAATAATCTCGTAAACAGCCACATCTCCCGAAGCGGTTTAATATGGCTGACTTCATCGCCGTAACGCGTCTGAATCGGTAAACTCTCAATACGGAACCCAAGTCGCCCTGCTTTTATCAGCAGTTCAGATTCCATCTCATAACGCTCTGTTTCCAAACGAACCCGTCGCAAAACATCTGCCTGAATGAGTCGATACCCTGATTGAAAATCCGGCACCGATTGCCCACACAATTTGGAGCCGACGTAAGAAATTAAACGGTTATTGACCCATCGATGAAATGGCATCGATGTTCGCGAGTTTTTTGTTGCTCTTGCTCCGATGAGTATATCCGGATGCGTGTTGTCAAAATGTGCCAAAAAGCGAGGTATATCTGCGGGGCGATGCTGCCCATCACTGTCCATCGTGAAAACTAATTCATATCCATTCTCAATTGCATAAGCGAAGCCTTTTTTTAGCGCGTTCCCTTTACCACAATTTGTGACATTTGCCAGACAAACCACACCACATGCAGAAGCAATCTCTGCTGTCTCATCCGATGAGCCGTCGTCAATGACAACAACCTCACTGATGAATTCAGATGTTTCCTGAATTATCTGTCCAATCGTTTTAGATTCATTATAAGCCGGTAGCAGCAGGCAGATTTTCATAGTTTTGAATAAATTATACAATAAAAACGATTTTCTGTCAAACGCTTATTATGGGAATATCAACGAATTTGGGGTTTCCGTAAAAGACGCTGATATGCTATAATAAATATCTAAGGTTAGTGGATTGTGAGACATCGGAGGAACACCTTGATTAGCGAAGCACGCCTACAAACTATTCTTAATCGTTTTGGCGACCAACGAATTCTAGTCGTCGGAGATTTCTACCTCGATGCTTACTGGTATATAGACAAAGTACGTTCGACGCTGTCGTTGGAAACACCTTGGCACACGAATCCTGTTGTTGAACAACGTTATAGTCCCGGCGCAGCAGGAACAGTCACAAACAATCTAAACGCATTAGGTGTAGGAGCAGTCTATACGTTAGGTGTTATCGGTGAAGACGGATTTGGAGGGACACTGCTAAATTACTTACAAGCAAATGGATGTCAGACAGATTTTATGATACAAGTGCCAAAATGGAGCACGCCTACCTATCTCAAACCGATTCACCGTGGCTATGAAGGCGTGGAGACGGAGGGACCACGGTTTGATATTGAAAACCAAGTCCCTATGGCAGCAGAAGTTGAAGCAACTGTTACCGATGCCCTTCACGCGTGTATTCCGCTTGTTAACGGTATAATCGTCGGTGATCAGATGCCGCATGAAAATTTAGGCGTTGTAACGACCCGTGTGCGAGAAGTATTGTGTGAATTGGCATCGGAATTCCGTGAAAAAATATTCTTCGCTGACTCCCGCACGCGGATCGGTGAGTATCGAAATGTCATCATTAAACCGAACCGATTTGAGGCAAAACGCGCGATTCAAACAGAATGGAGCGGACATCAAGTTGATATTGAAGAAGCCAAGCAGTGCGCGCTTACCCTCGCGGCGCAGACCCAAAATACAGTATATGTCACGCTCGGTGAAAATGGTATCCTCGTCTACCATAACGGTGAATTTACACATATCCCCGGTATCTCAATTGACGATGAAACCGATCCGGTCGGGGCGGGCGACAGCGTTTCGGCTGGACTTGTAACAACACTCTGCAGCCTTGGGGTTGATGCTGCTGTTGAAGCAGCTTATGTGGGGAATCTGGTCGCTTCAATTACTGTCACTAAAATTGGCACTACCGGCACTGCTTCACCAGCAGAAATCCTAAAACGCCACCGGAGCTTGTGAGCCTATGAATGTATTTGATGCAATGACGCAACGCCGAAGCCATCGCGGAACATTTCAAGAACGTCCGATAGATCCTGATGACCTTGAGAAACTCATTGAGGCTGCGCGGTGGGCACCGTCCCCCTTCAATGTCCAACCTTGGGAACTTGTGCTTATTCAGGAAGCAGCCGGTAAAGCGGCACTCGCCGACATAACAGAACACGCTATCATCGAACAATTCAAGGATTCAAAATTTCTTGATGACAACAGCCGATGGATGCGGCTCACGGAAGCAGAGTGGCAGGCGCGCGGCGACGGTGTGCTGCTGACTGATCACGTCACACTACCCAAACCACTTCAGGATGCTCCTGAACAACTACTCCAAGGGTTATTGAAAAACGCAAAATCGT
This sequence comes from Candidatus Poribacteria bacterium, assembly GCA_022394775.1. Lineage (GTDB taxonomy): Bacteria > Poribacteria > WGA-4E > WGA-4E > WGA-3G > WGA-3G. The sequence goes on along the minus strand of JAGFCB010000133.1, from coordinate 38,022 downwards.
TTACGTTTTTCGGACATTTAGGGGCAGGTAAAATACCCGCTAAAGAGATTGCCACACAGGTACGCGAGGCACCTCTGCTTATGTTAGTAACAATGAATTGTAAGCGGTATCCACCCGGTGAAGGTGGGACGCGATGGATGTGGTTGAGCATGGGGATGTTAATCCAAAATGTACTTCTCGCCGCAACCGCCCTAAAAATCGGAGCGCAGTTCGTCAGTGCACCTCTCGAGCGCGCAGCAGACCGTGAGCAGATCCGCCAACTTCTTACCGTTCCTACCTCTCATGAGATAATTACGTTGCTCAGAATGGGATATGTTGAGGGGAGCGATGGAAACTCTGTACGCCTAAACGCCGCTGAGTTTGTCCATTTTGAAAAAACAGAAAAAAAATAATACTAACAGGAACGCAGGCGGGCACGGCAACCCGCCACAACACGCAACATGCATATTAAGCTTCTCGATTTTGCAAGAGTTCTTTCAATGCCGCTTTTTGTCTTTTGAGTCGCCGTAACTGGCGTTGACGGATTTGTGTCCGACGTCGGACTTGTCCGCTTTTACTTCTTGGCATAATTTTACCCCCTTTCTTCTACCGTTTTGGCGAGGTACATCACTGCCGATGTACAATGTGCTTCTACTTCTGCCATTGCAATAGTAAGTTCTGTCTCTGAACGTGCATGTAACTGAAGTCTTTCTTTGGTAACCGTAATGTAACGTTCGTTTTCTATATCAGCAAATTCAACCTGTCTCTCGTTTTCATTCACCAAAGCATAGTTTGCAAGCCCTTCTCGCAAAACCCCGTCATCTGACGATACCTTGAAGCTCTCTTTTATAGCCAAACCACTGAAATTTTTATAAAGAGCTCGGGCTGGAAGTCCGTCAGGTGACAATGTTGGCGGAGGTGGTGTTTCCACGGGTGGTACATCTTCTTGAAGAACAATCCTTTCTGGTGCCGAGCGTTGCACAGTATCCATCGAATCCATCTCTGTTCTTGTAGGCATCGGTAAAGCATCTTCACTGTCAGTTTCTTCTACATCGCCTACATTGAGTGGTACCGATTTCATAACGGCAGATTCAACGCCTCCACTTCTTTCCATAGCCTCGTCTAAGCCAGTGTTTGAAAAGGCAGCCATAGGTTGAGATTGAGATGTTTCCGAATCTTCCTGTGCTAAGACATCCGAGAGAATTCCTTTAACGCTTTCCTCACCCTCAACAGCCACATCCAGTTCTTCCACAACTATCCGTAGGGTCTCAATACCGATAGTTTGAATCATCGGGTGAAACGCCAATATTTCCGGTGGTGCTGCTTCAAAAAGCGAACTCGTAACGAAAGCAACTTCAGCGAGGTCTCGATTGCCTGTCAATTTGAGGCGTCTTTCACATGCTGTGAGTGCCCGTGTTAATTGTCCCATGAAATCTGGTGTGACCAAATGTGGAAGGACCTCTAAACGAAAATGATCGGATGCCTCTTCCGCTTCCGACATTCGGATCTGTTGTTCATCATTCACGAAGGCTTCATCTACTTTCACATCCGCGAGATAGGTAGAACTGTCTTCAGGTTCAAGTAAACGTTCTGGTGGGTCTATAAGTATATTTTCATTCTCTGCTTCAATGTGATTCAGAACTTCCATTACCCGTTTCTGCATCAGTTCGGGGTCGAAAAGTATCCCCTCAAATTCAGGTTCGTCGAGTAACTTTCGGCTCGCTGCGATGCAAGCGTGTAGATATTCTTCTTCTGATTTTTCATTAACCAACTTACGTTGCTTTTCGAGTGCAAGTTGCTTTTGTCTGGATTTCCGGTCGCGATTTCGTTTCTCACGCTTCCGTGCCACATTTATGGTGCGACGCCCTTTTTTCTTTGCCATAGTGATATATTTTGCTATTACTAACGTAGTCGTTGGATCAATACTTCAGGTAATGCTTCGTATCCGAAGCAGGATATCGCATTAGTTTAGCATACTATCTTAAGTATATACCAACATCTTTTCGTTGTCAAGCCTAAATCAGAGCCATTTAGGGTGGGTTATACAATTAAATGAGGGTATTTCATAAATCATTGCGACCACAACAATATCAAGTCGTACCTCAACTCGTAAAAATCTAACGATAAGAACGCTTTTGTACCATAAACTGACGGCTATTCCTCTGAAAACTAATTTTACGATACACGGAAATCGTATGATTTTTACAAATATTGTTTCACTTCTACAAAAATAGGCTACAGTGAATTGAAACAATATTTACTGCGAAAACTGAAATTTCGTATCAGTAATGCTACACTGGCAAACATGGCTTTTATGTCCCGTTTTCGTTTTACCAATGAATTATCCTGAAAATACTAAGGTCTAAAGACACTTAATACAACAATTTCAGGGTATATATTACAATTTTTGCGCTGTAACTTGCATAACGGTATGATATTCAGTATAATTATAGTATCAACTTGTAAAGGAGGCGTAGATTATTCGCTACGTTTTCTAACTATACCATTATTCCATAAACAGTTGTGTTAATTTATGACCAGTTGTGAAATCAGTAGTGAAAATCTGGCGTTTACGCCAAAATCATAAGGAAAATTGTATGTCTTACAAAAACGATATTAAACCGATCCTTTTCGTGCTTAGCATCGCTATAGGCGTTTTGATGTGCACGTTTACGACAATTATGGCGGACCAACACGCTGAACCGGCAGAGGAAGCCGAAGAAACTACGAGTGAGGCAGAAGCAACTGAAGAAGCGTCTGAAGAGGATGCGCCTGTCAGACTTGAAAATCTTGTCGTGGTAGGAACACGGGCACAACCGCGTTCTGTTTTAGATTCAGCAGTACCGATCGATATTGTGTCAAATGAAGCTTTTGAGAAACAGGCTGGCGCAGATCTACCAGATTTACTGAGAACTCTGGTTCCATCTTATAACGTTAATACGCAGCCGATTAGCGATGCGTCAACGGTGGTACGTCCGGCGAATCTACGGGGGCTTGCCCCAGACCACACACTCGTGCTGGTCAATAACAAGCGGCGACACCGCGCTTCAGTGATTCACTGGCTCGGAAATGGTCTGTCTGATGGCTCACAGGGACCTGACCTGTCGCCTATTCCGGCAATCGCGCTGAGACAGGTTGAGGTACTACGCGATGGTGCATCCGCACAATACGGTTCCGATGCCATTGCTGGCGTGATGAACTTCCAACTCAAAGACAATTACGAAGGTGGCTCCTTTGAATTCAAACCCGGTATCTATCAACTCGGCGACGGTCGACAGTTCGCGCTCGCGGGGAATATCGGTTTAGGAAATCCAGACGCGTGGAGTAACCTCAGCTTTGAGTACGGCGGCGCAGATCCGACTGTCCGGTCTATCCAACGGACTGATGCCATAGACTTGATTAACGCAGGTAATTTCAGTGTAAAAGACCCCGCGCAAATTTGGGGACAGCCGATTATTGAGAATGACATCAAATTGTTTGCCAACTATGGTGCTACGCTCACGGATACCCTTGAATTCTATGGACATGCCAACTACGCCCGAAAGCGCGTTGAAGGCGGGTTCTACTTCCGAAACCCAAACACTCGCAATGGCGTGTTTAGCCCAAGTGGGAAGGATGATTCGTTGCTCGTCGGAGATTTGCGGGGTTTGTCAGCGGAAATGGCGGATTGGGAAGCCCGAAAGGCGGCAGCAGAGGAAGCCGGAACGGAGTTTACCGAACTGTCACCTCACGATGCTGACGATATCCCTATAGTCAACCACGTTCCTGATCCCGAACGGTTGCAAGCCGTCAAGAATGACCCGAATCTTTTCAATTTCCAAGAGATGTTCCCCGGCGGATTCACACCCAGATTTGGGGCATTCATGTGGGATAGCTCCGTCGTCGTTGGTGTTAAAGGCACCGCGCTCAAAGACACGTTGGGTAAGGACTTAACCTGGGATCTGAGTGGCTCTTTTGGACGCAACCATGCTGATTTCTTTATTTTTAACACTGTTAATGCTTCGCTCGGCCCAGATACACCGACATATTTTGATCCGGGCGACTATATCCAGACGGATTATAACCTCAACTTCGATGTAACCTATCCGCTCAGCGACATGGTGTTCCTCGCTTCTGGTCTGGAATATCGGGACGAAGGATTTGAAATCATAGAGGGTGAACGCGAGTCGCATCAGATCGGTCCCCTCGCAGCGCAAGGCTTTACGGCTGCCTCCAACGGATTTTCAGGATTTAGTCCAGTTGCGGCAGGCAAGTGGCACCGTTACAACGTTGCCGCCTATCTGGAAACTGAAATCAGACCCATTGATCCGCTCCTGATCGCGCTCGCTGTGCGCGGTGAACAATTTGAGATTTTCGGTAGCACCCTGAACTATAAAGCCGCTGCGAACTACAAGGTTACGGAAACGATGCGCTTACGCGGAAGTTATAGTAGCGGGTTCCGCGCACCGACACCCGGACAGCAAAATACGTTCAACATTACCACTGAATACGATTTTGCGAAAGGTGATCTCGTTAATAAAGGAACAATTCCTTCCACCAACGCTGCTGTCGGTGTTGTAACAGGCAAGGAAGATAATTCGCTTGACCCGGAAACATCAAATAACTTCACAGGTGGATTTACCGTTGATATTTTGGGTGTAAACTTCACGATGGACTTTTTTGATATTCGGCTGAAAAACCGGTTATCCGTGTCACAACACTTTACATTGACTGACGCGCAGAAGACGCAGCTCATCGCCGCAGGTGTAACCAGTGCAGCGAATCTGGAAACATTCCAGTTCTTTATCAATGACTTCTCTACGACAACCAACGGTATTGATGCCGTCGTTACGATACCTATACCGAACGGAAATGCTATCGCTGTGTATAACTTCACCAACACCACAGTTACCGAGCACAATCCTGCCACGCTGGACGATCATCGAATTAGGGAACTCCAAGAGAACCTACCCGAACACCGCGCCAGCCTGACTGTCATTCAATCGATAACGGATGTGTGGAGTGTGCTCGGGCGTGCCAGCTATTTCAGCGGTTGGTTCGATTCTGAAGATTACTTACAGAATCCAGATGTGGAAGGCACTGGAGAATACACGGGAAGAGTTATTTTCGACTTGGAAACCACTTACACCGTGGGCTCCGGATTGGCTCTCACGCTCGGTGGTAGAAATATCCTTAATACCTTTCCCGATGAAAATCCGAATGGTGCTGGTTCTGTTGGCAACAAATATGGGCAGTTCAGTCCGTTTGGATTTGATGGCGCGTTCTGGTACGCCAAAGTCGGATACAGTTTCTAAATTCTAAAACCTATTCATGAAGGCACGGTTCTCAACCGTGCCTTCTTACTTTGCATCAACCCGCCTGTAAACAGTTATATTTATCATTGGGAAAATAAGGAATTTCATTTATGAAAGTCACACCTAATTTTCAGATGATGATGCTTCTGGTACATATTGTTATCGCAGTCTTTATAGATTTAGCACCAGTGGCAATAGCGCAGGAGAATGGTGAAGAAGGTGCAGAAACGGAAACAGAATCGAGTAGTGAAGAGATTGTAACGCTTGAAGGTATAGTCGTTGTAGGAACGCGTGCAAAACCACGTTCGGTTCTTGAATCTGCGGTGCCTATTGATGTTTTACCGAGTAAAGATTTCGTCAAACAAGGTGACACCGATTTACCAGACCTGTTGAGAAACTTAGTGCCATCTTACAATGTCAATGCACAACCGATTGCTGATGCGGCTACTGTCGTCCGCCCCGCAAATCTACGCGGATTGGCACCAGACCACACCTTACTGCTGGTTAATGGCAAACGTCGTCACCGTGCCTCCGTGATCGCTTGGCTCGGAAATGGATTGTCTGATGGTGCACAAGGTGCTGACCTCTCTCCCATCCCTTCCATCGCTCTGAAGCAGGTGGAGGTGCTACGAGACGGTGCATCGGCACAGTACGGTTCCGATGCGATCGCAGGTGTCATGAATCTGCAGCTCAAGGACAATTATGAAGGCGGATCTTTTGCAATCAAACCCGGTATTTTCCAAGCGGGTGATGGTCTCACGTATGCTTTCGCGGGTAATATCGGTTTGGGATATGAGGACCTCTGGACGAATCTCAGTGTAGAATACGGTGGCATGAATGAGACGGAGCGCTCCATACAGCGAGATGATGCCACCGCACTCATAGATGCTGGAAATACAGATGTCGCGGATCCCGCTCAACCGTGGGGACATCCTATTATCAGGAACGACATCAAACTTTTTGCGAACTACGGGGCAAGCATTACCGATACTATTGAGTTCTACGGGCATGCGAATTACGCTCAGAAGGAAGTTGAAGGGGGATTCTACTTCCGAAATCCCAATACTCGACCCGCGGTCTTCAGTAACGATGATGGAGCGACTTTGCTTGTTGGGGATTTACGAGGCTTAACAGCGGAAATGGCGAATTGGGGAGCCCGGAAGGCGGCAGCGGAAGCTGCTGAAGAAGAATTTACCGAACTATCGCCTCACGATGCTGACGATATCCCGATCACCAACCATGTTCCTGATCCTGAACGGTTACAAACCGTCAAGAATGACCCGAATCTATTCACATTCCAAGAGACGTTCCCCGGCGGGTTTACGCCTCGCTTCGGGGCAGACACGCTGGATGCCTCGTTCCTCGTTGGAGTGAAAGGGACAATCGTGGAAGATTTGGGATGGGATTTGAGTGCTTCCTATGGACGACACGCCTCTGATTTCTTTATTAAAAATACGGTCAATGCCTCCCTTGGACCAGACACACCGACTGAATTTGACCCCGGTGATTATATCCAAGCGGACACGAATATTAATCTTGACTTAACCTATCCGCTACACGATATGGTGTTCCTCGCTTCTGGTTTGGAATACCGAACAGAAACTTTTGAAATTGTGCAAGGACAAATTGAGTCTTGGGAAATCGGTCCGCTGGCAAGCCAAGGATTTAGTTCAGGTTCTAACGGATTCCCCGGCTTCAGCGATATTGCCGCGGGGAGTTGGACCCGAGCTAACTTTGCTGGCTATTTGGAAAGTCAGTTGAGACCTTTGGATTTTTGGACGGTTAGTGCTGCGGTCCGCGGTGAATATTTCGACGATTTTGGAAGCACAATCAACTATAAATTCGCAACAAACTACGGCATCGCCGATACGCTTAAAGAACTGCTTTCGATTGATCCGATTGTTGACTTAAGGGCGCGCGGCAGTTACAGCACCGGTTTCAGAGCACCGACACCCGGACAGCAAAACGCCTTTAACGTCACAACGGAATTCGGTGAAAACAATACATTGGTCAATAAGGGGACAATTCCTTCTACGCATGCCGCCGCAAGTTTGGTGGGTGGCAAAGCACTTGAACCGGAAAAGTCGAAAAACTTCACCGTAGGAACAGTTATCAGCCATGCCATCACAAGTATCACCGTTGACTATTTCCATATCAAGGTAGAGGATCGGTTGGCTCCGACAAAAGACTTCCAGCGCGGTAAAGATATCACGGAGACACAAATTCAGCAGCTCGTGGCTGAAGGTATTACGAGTGCTGGCAACCTACAAGAGTTCCGGTTCTTTACCAATGAATTTGAGACCAGCACCCAAGGAATTGATGTGATTCTCACTGCACCAATACTCGAAGGTGCGCTGAGTCTCGCTTATAACTACACGCGGACTACAGTAACCGAGCGCAATCCTGAGATCCTTGACGACACACGCGTCCGGCTATTGGAGGAAGGTGTCCCTCGTCATCGCGGAAATGTGACCTTAACGCAAGCCATCGGTGATAGTTTAGGCGTATTGGGACGGGTCAATTATTATGGACCTTGGTATGAGAACGCTGTAGGCGCGCAAACTTACAGCGGTGCTTTTTTACTTGATCTTGAAGTCAGTTATGCGGTCATCGAAAATTTAGGCATCACAATTGGTGTGAACAATGTTCTCAATGTTGAACCGGATAATATTACTTCTGCAGAGGGACCCGACGTGCCCTTTGATCTTAAAGAATTTCCAGCCAGAATCGTTGGCAGGCCCTTTGGTGAGTATAGCCCTTATGGGTTTGGCGGCGCGTTCTGGTATACCAAAATCGGTTATAGTTTTTAGGAATCATGTGGCTTTTAGTTTGGGTTAGAAAGCGGTTTCCAGCTGCTTCCTAACGTAAACCGGAAATCTTCATACTATTTTTTTAACGGAATAAAAAAGTGCTTAGATATATAACTATTTTTGGAATTTTCATCTCATTCTTTTTAATGAGCGTTCTCTTTTTAAGTTGCAATCGTGTTCAACAAGCCGTTACTCCTGACGGATCAGAAATCCTTGATGATAAAGAAACCATCAAAATTGGTTTCATTTATAGCCCACCTGACCCGGGAACGACTCGAAATGGTACTGAGTTAGCAGTTGCCCTTGCAAATGAAGCAGGTGGAATCAACGGGCAACCGATAGAACTCCTTATTAGAGAAAGTATGAAGGACCCGCTCCTTAGTACCCAACACGCAGAGGAACTGATCGCTGCTGGAGTGTTGGCAATTGTAGGTCCTGACTACAGTAGTGAAGCTCTGGAGGTCGGAGGGGTTGCCCAACGACACGGCATCCCTATGATAACTACCTATCCAACAAACCCAAAAGTCACCGAAAGTGGAAATTATACGCTTATGGCAGCCTACATAGATCCGTATCAGGCGGGTATAATGGCAAATTTTGCCATCCAAGAATTGGGAGCGTTAACAGCCGCAGTCCTTACGGAAACAGGTAACGCCTACTCAGAAGGGTTATCGAATGTTTTCGTTGAGGATTTTACAGCACAGGGCGGTAAGATTGCTGTTCACCAATTTTACGAGATGGGGACCACGAATTTCACTGAACAATTGACTACGATTGCTGCTGTTGAACCGACCGTTGATGTTGTCTTTTTGCCGGGCTTGGGCTCTGAATTCCCATTGGCAGTTAAGCAGGCAAGGTCTGACGATATAGGCATCTCTGCTATCTTTCTCGGTGGTGATGGTTGGGATCGACCAGATTTGGTTGAAATTGCCGAGACAGCAGTTGAAGGCAGTTTCTTCGCGAACCATTTTTCACCTGAGGGTCAATTAACCGAAAACGCACGCCAATTTGTGAGTGCCTATACCGAAAAATACGGCATCGCACCCAACGGACCTGCCGCACTCGGATACGATGCTGCTACCATTCTCATTGAGGCGATGCGCCGGACAACCGACCTAACCCCCGCTGCGATTCGAGATCAAATTGAGGCAACTCAGGATTACAGAGGCGCAACGATATTATCCCATTTTGATGAGAATCGGCATGCAGTTAAGAGTCTTGTTATCAATACTGTCAAAGATGGAAAGATACAGTTCCATCAATTGATTATCCCATAATACTTAGCAATTATAAAACACGAGGTACCTGGACCTCATAAATTTCTCGGAAGTGAGGTAAACTATAATGAGCAATCAGAACAGAGATGCAGAATATACAATGGGGCGCAGTGAGGAAGAAACCCAGCGCTTAATCGAACAATCGCAGCTTTATGACGATGTGACACGCCGCTTCTTTCTCAGAAGCGGGATCGCAAAAGGTATGAAAGTACTTGATGTCGGAAGCGGTGCCGGTGATGTCGCTCTCACCCTCGCTGAATTTGTCGGTCCCGAAGGAAACGTCGTTGGTGTAGATGTCAACCCAGATGTTCTCAAAACCGCACAAGAACGCGCCGATGCAGCTGGCTTTACAAACATGGAATTCGTCGCTGGTGATGTCCGGACACTTGAACTTCCAGACGACTTTGATGCCATCGTCGGTAGACTCGTCCTGCTGTATATGGCAGACCCAGCAGACGCACTGAGGCATTTGGCAACGCGCCTACGTCCCGGTGGAATTGTCGCCTTTCAGGATACTGAACTCGCACTCTACCGAACGGTTATACATCCGGATACACCTTTGATAAACCAACTGATTGAATGGGGACTCACAGTGTTTGAACGTTCAGGTGCCCACCTCAACATGGGTATGGAACTTTACCGGGTATTCATTGAGGCAGGTTTGCCCGAACCAACTTTACACTTTGAGGCACCCATGGGCGGTCCTGAAGGCTGGCCTGGATTTGAGTATCTCGCGAACAGCTTTCGGAGCCTCGTGCCGCTCATGGAGGCTTACGGCATTGCAACGGCTGAAGATGTAGATATTGACACACTCGCTGATCGGATCCAAGCGGAAGTCACGACATCAAAACGACCGCTCCTATTGCCGCCGCACATCACTGCGTATGCCTGCTTACCAACGTAAAAGGGACCATGTATGGCGAAAGATTACGCAGAACACTTGCACACCTCAAAGAGCGATGCCACCTATACGTTAGGGCGCACTTCCCACGAAACAAACCGCCTCATAGAACAGTCGAGAATCTATGGAGAATCGACACGCCGTCTTTGCAAGCGGACGGGTATTTCAAACGGAATGCGGGTGCTTGAAATCGGTAGTGGTGCAGGTGATGTGGCACTCATGCTCGCTGAACTCGTCGGACCAACGGGGCAGATCGTTGGAGTGGATATCAACGCGGAAATCCTTGGCACAGCACGCCAGCGCGCAATAGATACCGGTCTACACAACCTTGAATTCATTGCAGGTGATGCGCGATCCCTTACATTCTCAGACAAATTTGATGCGGTCGTCGGACGGTTCGTGTTGATGTATATGGCGGATCCGGGAAAGGCATTCTCTCAGTTGATAACACACCTAAAACCGGGCGGTATCGCTGCGTTTCAGGAGCCAGAGTATACGCTCTATCCCGCCTTCTTACACCCTGATACGCCTCTCATGAATCAGTTGATCACATGGATTTTGGATGTGTTTAAGCATTCTGGGGCACACCTCAACGCGGGCATAGGGCTTTATCAGGCTTTTGTGGACGCAGGCTTACCACCACCGGCGATGCACCTCGAGTCTCCGATCGGTGCCGAAAAAACATGGGCTGGTTACCGATACATGGCAACTATCTTTCAAAGCCTCCTTCCACTCCTGGAAAAGTATGGGCTTGCTACAGTGGAGCAGGTGGAGGTCGATACGTTAGCCGAACGAATTCGGCAGGAGGTTCTCACATCAAAACGTCCATTTTTCCTACCACTGCACGTAACAGCATATTCAACGCTCCGAATCTAATCAAGGCTTACGCAACTCTCTCGCTGGCGAGGTTTTCAACCTCACCCTTTCGTTAAGTGTATAGGGAATTATAGGCTTTACGATAAATTCTTAACTCTCACGAATCCGTCGCTACTGACAGCCGATAACCATGAAAAAACGCGATTTTTGGTTGATATGCGAATCAAAATGTGGTATAATATATAAACTAAATTGACGCATAAAATTCCATCTGAACGTCTAACCGCATATTCAATGCGCGTACATCGGATGGGGTTAACTTAATATTAATCTCTGTTCCCTGCTTTTATTTTAATAGTAGTGGAACCATCAGTCCGAAGAGAGGCATGAAATTTGAAACCTTACGAACTCCTGCTTATCATTACGCCAGACCATGATGAAAATGAAGCAGAGGCACTTACTGACCAAGTAAAGAGCATCATCGAAAGTGGTGGCGCAATCGTAAAAGTCGATCCTTGGGGAAAGAAGCGGCTTGCCTATCCAATCCAGAAGCGGAATGAAGGCTATTATGTGCTCTATATTTTTGAGAGTGCCCCCAGTTTTGTCGCAGAATTAAACCAATCTTTGCATGTTATTGAAGCGATTCTACGCTACATGATCGTGCAGTACGAAGACGACATTAATAAATTAAAAGCCGAACTAGCTGCCGAGGCAGAACAGCCAACCCCCAAAGCGGAACAATCTACATCTGAAACAAAGCAGTCGACATCTGAGACAGAGGAATCAACATCGGATGGTGATGCGGCAGAAGTAGAAACTGAAGATGCAACAGATGATGATAACGCAGAAACTGTAGATGAAGATGCAACAGATAACGACGCAGAGGCTGAAAATACAACAGAGTCTGCTTGAAATAAGTATCAGTCGAATTTTAGACAATGGACCTTTGGCTTTTAAATGATGCCAAAAGCTCCGAGTGTACACATAGAGAGGAAAAACCATGGCAAGTTACAACCGGGTTATATTGATGGGGAATCTCACCCGAGATCCAGAATTGAAATTCCTACCCAGTGGGACCTCAGTCGCCAATTTCGGCATCGCTATGAACGAACGCTACACCGACAAACAGACTGGTGAACAGAAAGAGAGCCCTTGTTTTGTTGATGTAGAAGCATGGGGTAGGCAAGCTGAAGTTGTGAACGAATACCTCACCAAGGGAAGCCCTATTTTTATTGAGGGATCTCTTAAATTTGACTCATGGGAAGCCGAGGATGGCTCAAAACGCAACAAGCTTCGAGTCAGAGCGTTTCGGATCCAGTTAATCGGTGGACGACGCGACGGCGATGAAATGGGTGACGGTTATGCTGATGCGCAACCTGCAGCGGCACCAACACAATCTGAATCTTATTCAGAAGCACCGGTTCCCCAAGCAAGCGATGCCCCCTCTTCGACAGAAGATGACATCCCATTTTAAGTAGATGTAATCAACGGAGAACCTTCATTACCCGGAGGTTCTCCCGCGTGCTAATTTCTTACTGGGTGTCTTGTCACACACTTACGGACATGACACGCCAGGAACGTTTTGATGCGCAATACTTTAAAAAAGAAGGAAGAAAATTAACATGGCATTCCGTCGCAGGCAGCGCTATCACAAGATTGAATCTTTCGACTACAAAGATGTAGATATGCTGCGAAAATTTATTAACGAACGTGGGAAAATTGTAAGTCGCCGGGTTACTGGATTATCGGCGAAGCAACAGCGAATGGTAACGCGGGCTGTAAAGCGCGCACGTAACATGGCATTGTTGCCGTTTACACGATAGAAATGGGTTCAGCCATATCCAACTGGCTTCCCTAAAAAAAATAGTTTAGGTTTACAATTATGGAAGTAATTCTAAAGAAAAGCGTTGAAGGGCTCGGGGCACCGGGCGATGTGTTAAAGGTCTCGGACGGATATGCACGCAACTACCTCCTGCCGATGCAGTTGGCTGTGCATGCAACAGAGCGAAACCGTCGCCATCTGGATCACCAAAAACGAGTCATCGATCAACAAGAATCGAAAAATAGAGAACACGCCCGTGAAATCGCATCACAGATTTCCGGTGTTACATGCACTCTCAAAAGGCGTGCTGGCGAAAACGACCGACTTTTCGGCTCTGTTACCCCTATGGATATTGCTGAGGCTGTACGCGCTGAAGGCTTTGAATTAGAGCGACGGTTCTTTGAACTTGCAGAACCTATCCGTGAACTCGGTGTATTCATGATCCCAGTCAGATTGCATACAGATGTTGTCGTCGAACTCCGCGTCGTTGTCGAACGTGATGAGTAATTATGCAAGCACAGGCGGTTGACTCCCTCTCCGACAAGGAAGCTGAACAAGCCGTACTCGGGGCAATGATGACCGAGAAGTCGGTTATTCCAAGGGTGATTGCCCTTTTAGGGCATACCTCCGATGCTTTTTTTACAACCGACCATCAACTCATCTACACAGCTATCCTTGCCGTATATGACCGCGTTAGCAACGCTGATCCGCTTCTCGTTGCCGATGAACTGAAACGCACGAATCAGATCAATCGGACAGGTGGTACAGGCTATCTATATGAACTTCAAGCACCTATTGTAGAAACGGAGAGTACGGAGTTTTATGCCGATATCCTGCATGAAAAAGCGACACGTCGCCAACTCATCCAAGCAGGCGGAGCAATTCGCGAACTCGCCCAAGACGAAAGCATAGAACTTGCTGAGGTACTCAATCAAGCGCAAGAATCTGTCTTTGAACTCGGGCAAAACGATGCACAGCGCGGGTTTCAGCCTATTAACCCACTGGTCACCACGAGTATTGATGCAATAGAAAAATTATTTCACAAACAAGATCGCTTCTTAGGTGTTCCTACCGGCTTTATGGATTTCGATCACATGACATCAGGGTTGCAGCCCGGCAACTTTGTTATTATTGCCGCGCGTCCAAGTATGGGAAAGACAACCTTGGTCCTGAATATGGCACAGAATATCGCAATCGACCAAAAACGTCCGGTTGCGATTTTTAGTTTAGAGATGCCAGCACAGGATATCGTCATGCGGATGCTATCCGCAGAATCTCATATTGATTTCGGGCGACTCCGAACCGGTAATTTCAGTGAAGATTATTGGCGACCTTTGACAGAGGCTGCCAGTAGACTGTCTGAAGCCCCCATTCTCATCAATGACAACCGGGGACTTACTGTTCAGGCCCTTCGCGCCGAAGGGCGACGGCTTAAAGGTGAACATAACGAACTCGCGCTTATTATCGTCGATTACCTACAACTCCTCAGAGGGACAGGCAGGTACAATCAGCGTGAACAGGAAATCTCCGAAATATCCCGTGCCTTGAAAGTCCTCGCATGGGAACTCAACGTACCGATCCTCGCATGCTCACAATTGAGCCGTGAAGTGGAACGCCGCCCAGATAAACAACCACAACTCTCAGATTTACGTGAATCGGGCGCAATTGAACAAGACGCAGATCTCGTCGCCTTTTTATACCGAGAAGATTACTACGAAGACGACGAAGATACCGACGACCGCGTTGAAGCAAACCTCATGATAAAAAAACAGCGTAACGGACCAACAGGAACAGTCGTTTTGTATTTTACTAAAAAGCAGATGCGATTTGAAAACCCGAGTTAAACAAAAAACATGAATCAGCAATCCGCTACACACGAATCCTCCGGCGGCTTTCGTGCCTTAATTAAAATTCGGTTGCACAATACGCTTACCGAGGTCGGACAAGCCTTCACGCTTTTTTTTCAAACACTTATTCAAATCTTCCGTCCTCCTTTTCAGTTCGATCTACTCGTCAAGCAGTTACTGTTGATCGGTTTCAACTCTTTGGGGGTTGTCATTGTCTCAGGATTTTTCACCGGGATGGTATTGGGTGTGCAAGGATACATCCAACTCAAACCGTATGCGGTGGAAGGTTCAGTTGCGAGGTTTGTCTGCGTATCTATTGTTAAAGAATTAGGACCGATGATTACTGCGTTTGTGCTTGCCGGACGTATCGGCGCATCAATTACTGCCGAACTTTCAACGATGAAAGTTACAGAGCAAATTGACGCGCTCGAAGTGATGGGAACGAATCCTGTTAAGTATTTAGTAGTCCCTCGTTTCCTCGCGTGTTCCTTTATGTTACCAACGTTGACTATCTTCTCAACCTTCGCAGGTATTGCTGGCGGTTTTGTTGCTGTCGTTACCCTGTTTGATGTAAACGGCTACTTTTTTCTTTTGGAAGTTCAAAAAAATCTTTTTGTCGGGAGTGTCCTTATTAGTCTCATTAAAGCAACCTCCTTCGGCATGGCGATTGCGGCGGTCGGCTGCTATAAAGGATTCAGTATCTCAACTGCGGGCGGTGCTGAAGGCGTTGGCACCGCTACAACTGGTTCCGCTGTTATTTCTCTCATCGCTATTCTTATTTTAGATTTCGTTTTAAACCATGTCCTTTTTAACATCTTAGGACTCATCTAATCGGGACCGTTTCAAGGTCGGTTTTATAGACTACCAAGAAATCGTTCCTACCGGAAAAACTTTGCTTTCTGGCATCTCTTGTATTCAGCAATGTCATAGTACCCCCTGCTAAAGCATGGGGCTTGTTAAGAGGTTAACCCCAACAAGCCTGTTTTAGCAACGGATTTCTCGTTTCATAGAGGATGGTATCCCATACCTCTCCACGAAGGGCGCAAGCCGCCCTGTGTAAGATGTTTACAGCCGCGTTGTGGTCGCGGTCGAGGATTAATCCGCAATGTTTACATTCAAAGGTTCTCACAGACAACGACATCTTTCCATTGACGCGCTGGCAGCAGTTGGAACACGTCTTGCTGGTGTGTGCGGGATCAACCTTGTGAAAGTGCTTGCCGTCTCGTTTTGCCACCCACTCCAGCCATTCAAAGAACATACCCCAAGCCACATCAGAAATAGACTTCGCGAGGTATCGGTTTTTTACCATATTGCTGGGTTTCAGCTTCTCGACAACAACGACATCAAAACCTTTGTGGTGAAAAAGGTTATAGGCGGTTTTGGCGATAAAGTCAAGCCGTTGACAGGCAACAATATCCGCCTGTTTTGCCAATCCGTCTTTCGTTTTATACCAACGCTTGCTCCGATATTCCTTACGCGAAAGGTCGCGTTGAAGTCGCACAAGTTTACGTTCGGCTTGTCGGTAAAAGCGCGGGTTCTCGACTTTTTCACCCTCGGAAGTCGTCAGAAAATCGTGCGTGCCGACATCCACACCACAAGCGGATTTCGGGACACATTTCAACGTATCAGGCACTTCACAAACGATAAAGCAATACCAGCCGCGTGCCGTCTTTTTCAACGTGACCTCTCTCGGGTCTCCGATGAACCGACGGTGCTGACGGATTTTCACTTCACCGAGTTTCGGCACTTTCAGCATGTTATGCCGTTTACCTGTTTCACAGATCGGGTTTTGACGCACACCCTTTATCTTTCGCAAACACCATGTGACAGAGCGGACAGAAGATTTATATCGAGGATGCCCCTTTTTCTTCTCTTTCCCTTTGCATCTACGGAAAAAGTGTGCTTTCGCCGCGTTGACGCGTTTGATTGTCGAAACCTGCATATCCTGTGGATGCTTGGAATAGTGAGAGTTGTTTTCACGGAGTTTTTTCAGGTGATTGATCTGGTCATACATCGACACAGAAACACTGCCATACTCCCACATCTGATTACGCATCTGGAGCATGTAGTTATACAAGCGTTTCTGATGTTTCAACTCCGCATAAAGCCAGCGTTCTTGCACACGCATCGGATAGACACGATACTTAAAACTTCGTTTCATTGGACTATCACGTATCACGCTTTAACCACTTTTCACAGTCGGTCGGCGAGGAGACTGCACTTGGTGTGTGCAGGTGAAAAGTCCTCGCCACGTGATAGAAATAGTATAACATTTTTGGCACTTTTTGTCAAGAAAAAATCAAATCTTTTTTACAAAGGTTTGGTCTAATTCACCAGGGCGGATTTTCCTCCCCCCACTAAAGTAGGGGGTTTCCAATCCGCAAATTTTGATGATTTCAGTTAAAAATATCACTAAAAATTTTGGCGGAAAAAATGTCTTAAACGGACTAAACCTTGAGATCCCACGCGGCGAGACGCTCGTCATTATGGGACGGAGCGGGTGTGGCAAGAGTGTACTCCTCAAAATCATCGCTGGACTCATTGCTGCTGATTCCGGTGAAATTTGGTTTGCTGGCATAGAAATCTCGAAACTGAAAACCAAAAAAATGAATCTCCTCCGTCAAAAGATTGGAATGTTATTCCAATCTGCTGCCTTATTCGATTCGATGACTGTCGCTGAAAATGTCGCCTTTATGCTCGATCAGCATACAAACTACAGCAAACAAGAAATGCGTAAAATTGTTGATGAGAAACTCGAACTTGTTGATTTAGAAGGCGTTCAGGACCTACGACCCGCCGAATTAAGCGGCGGCATGCGAAAACGGGTGGGTCTCGCTCGCGCTCTCGCTTTTAACCCAGAAGTCATTTTATACGATGAACCGACAACCGGACTTGACCCAGTTACCTGTACTGAAATTAATCAACTCATCCGGGACCTGCACGAACGGCTGCAAGTCACCTCTGTTGTAGTAACACACGATATGCACAGTGCCTTTAGCGTCGCAACACGAATGGCTATGATCCATGAAGGCAAGCAGATCGCTTATGGAAGCCCTGAAGAAATTATTAACATTGATAACCCTATTCTACAACAGTTTGTGCTATTTGGAGCACCCGACCAAATTCTCAATATGGAAAACCCTATCTTGAAAGAGTACATCGGGAGATAATATGAATTTTTGGACAGCCTCTGTGAAAGTCGGTGTAATGGTTCTAATCGCAATCGTTTTTCTGGCTATTCTTCTGACAAATGCTGAGAATTGGCCATGGGCAACTGCTGGCGATGAACTCACCTTCCAATTTCAATCCGTCAACGGACTCTATGTCGGAGCAGGTGTTTATCTATCTGGTGTATCAATCGGTAAAGTAACTGCCATTGAACTCCGACCTGATATGAATGATGTCTATATCAAGACGAAAATCAAAAATGGGTTTAAGTGGTTAAGGGAAGAATGTAGTGCCAGAATTTCTATGAATGGATTCGTCGGCGAAATTTACATCGCGCTTGACAATGGCCCGATCGGAAACCCTCCCTTAAAACCCGCGAACCTACCCATTGTTGGAAAAGATCCGGTTAATGCCTTAGAACTCCTTGAGCAGACGAGTGCAGGTATGACACAAGCCATTGAACTCACGACTGCCGCTAATGAAGTCCTCCAAGCCAATCAGGAAGCGATACAACTCGCTATCAAAGAGATTCGCGATGTTGTCGCACTCACCGGAAAAACTATTGAGAAGTTAAGTGTTGACTCTGGAAAAACTGTTGAAACTTTCACCCAACTGGCGCTGGAAAATGATAAACGCTTTCAGGAAACCCTTGTTAAAGTAAATAATCTTATCACGCAACTCGAAGGCGATTCTCTCATGGTCAGCAGCCATGTGAGTGATATTACACGTGAAATCTTAAGATCCCTGAACCAAAATTCACCAAAACTAAACACTATCTTCACCGATGTCAGCACAACCACATCAGAATTCCGGCAAATCGCACAGGATTTTCGATCAGACTTCAACACATTGTCTGATCAGGTCACTACCCTTGTTTCGCAAGGGAGCAATGCCATTAAAACAGGCGAAGCCAATATCACACCTATCGTAGAGAATTTACAGAAAGCAACCGACGCAATTAACGCCTTAGAGGCAAATGTCAGTCACCTCCTTGCTACACTCAATGAAGGCGAAGGGACTGTTGCGCAGCTGCTTAACTCACCAGAACCGCTTCAAGAAGCTCGAAGCACTTTGCAAAATCTTAATAAAGCGGTGAACGCTGTCGCTGATCTCTCGCAACAAACCGGAAAGCGGCTGAAGCACTTTGAACCACCTCAGTTTGGCTGGGATTATGAACTTCGCTACCTAAGTCTTGACGAACGACTTTACAACGAATTGGCGTTTTCGCTTTCACCACAATCACAGACACACTATAGGCTTGGGGTCGGCGTTCGCGACGAAATAGTTCGATTTGAAGCTCAGTATACATACGATTTGACTGACTATCTCCGAGCACGTGCTGGTTTTATGAGGTCACAGGTCGGGGCAGGGTTTGATTTATGGTTGTGGTCGCGACGCTTGGGTTTCAGTGTTGAAGGCGTAGGATTGACAAGCAAGAATCCTGAGTTAAATACAGAAATTGCGCTGCAGTTTTTCCGATACGGACAAATCTTACTGGGCGCTGAGAATTTAACCGACGAAGAAGGAAGACGTTGGACAACCGGGTTCCGTTTTTTCAATAGTAGTTGGTAATTAAACCCGCCTGTACCTGGATTTTAACAAAAGCACGATTGGTACCCTCAAACATGGCACGAGAAAAACGCAAATTTGTCTGTCAAGAGTGTGGATATACAACGCCAAAGACGCTCGGACGCTGTCCCAGCTGTAAAAGTTGGCAGAGTTTCGCCGAAGAGGTAGAAGACCTCATTACGCCGTCAAGACATCGTGGGATTGGACAGGTATCTCGTGAGCCTGAACCCATCTCGGAAGTTACGGCGAGCGAGGTAGAACGCCACCTAACAGGAATGATGGAGTTTGACAGGGTCCTGGGCGGCGGAATTGTCCCGGGTTCAGTAGTCCTTATTGGTGGAGACCCAGGTATCGGAAAATCTACCTTGCTCCTACAAGCCAGCGACGCGTTAAGCCGGAATTATGGAGACGTCCTTTATGTTTCCGGTGAAGAATCTGTGAGTCAGACGAAACTCAGAGCCACTCGACTCGGTGTTACATCTGATACGCTCTATGTACTCTGTGAAAATAACCTCGAACAGATTGAAAAGCATATCGAAGCCCAGAAACCGAAGGTAGTCATCATCGATTCTATCCAAGCGGTCTATTTGTCCAGTATTCAATCTGCCCCCGGAAGTGTCACTCAAGTGCGTGAGTGTACCGGGCATCTCCTGATTTACGCGAAGAATCGGAACATTCCTATATTCCTTGTCGGGCATGTGACAAAAGAGGGAGCGATCGCGGGTCCACGCATTTTAGAGCACATGGTAGATACGGTACTTTATTTTGAAGGGGAACGCCATCACATCTATCGGGTACTCCGAGCAATCAAAAACCGGTTCGGTTCGACGAACGAAATCGGAATATTTGAAATGCAAAACACAGGACTTGTGGATGTAATGAACCCGTCAGAGATTTTTTTAAACCATAGAGAAGAACAGGTCTCAGGCTCCGTTATCGTCTCAAGTATGGAGGGAACCCGCCCGCTACTTATGGAAGTTCAGGCACTCGTTGTACCTACCAATTATAGCAATCCACGAAATACAGCAACTGGAGTTGACCGACAGCGGATCGCACTGCTCATTGCAGTACTTAATAAACGCGTAGGGATCAATGTCGGAGATGCCGATGTTTTCGTTAACATTACAGGCGGATTACGTGTTGATGAACCCGGCATAGATCTCGGCGTGCTGATGGCAATTTCCTCAAGCCATCGAGATATTCCTGTGGATCAGCAAACTGTGATTATCGGGGAAGTTGGGCTTGGGGGTGAGATTCGACCCGTGACACATGTCGACAGGCGAATCCGAGAAGCCGCAAAACTCGGTTTCAAACGAGCGATTTTTCCTGAATACAACCGTAAAGGTTTAGATATTGACGTAGATATTGAACTGGTAGGTGTTAATGATGTGTATGACAGCCTCGGGGCTTTACTATAATGGATGACTATATTTGAATGCGTTATTGGGTTACCTATAAAAATTGTCATTTCATCTTGGTTTATTTCTTAAATTATGTTATCATTATTATCTAAAGGTATGTACTGCCATCGGAAATTTAGACCACTCTCTAAACCAAGATTGTGCTACAATAACAATCTAAAAGACTCCATATTTTTATACCGAACTTCCGTTACATTTACATTGATGGTAAATGCTGCAAGATATGCAAATATAAGCCCATCCAACCAACAATTTTTGCAGAATTATCTGCAATTCTTGCAGACGTGAAAAGAATCAGTTTTCAAAAGGTTATCAATGCCGCATCAAGAGCAGCTTTTTTAAATAGAATAAATACTTCTGTTGACCTTGACAAATCGGTGTATATTGGTATACTGGACGCAGCCGAGTAAAGAGGCACTTGGGATTTTAGCGGTATTGTAACACAAATATTACTTGTTATTAAGGGCGTTGGCATAAAACTTGCTTGAGTAGGGACGTGGTTCGGTTTAAAATCTCCGAGTTACCCGTCTTCAGGTTCTAAAGCCTTAAGTCGAATTCACCTTAATACGATCTATAATTTATTAGGAGTCGTTAGTAGATTTAAACGCAAATGTGGTCGAACTGACCCATTTGAAAAGGTATATCTACAGACGTAAACACAGATAGAACCGAGAAACTTGTAAACGTCAATAAAACCGCGGCGACAAGTAAAGGGACTTGGATAGAATATAAAGGATAAAAAATGCAAGCTTGGGGTGTTCGTCTCTTTTTCATAATCGTAAGTGCAGCAAGTTGTTACATCATCTATGGTGAACCTTTACTCGTACTTATTGGACTTATTGCAGCACTTCTCTTGGTTGGGGCAGAACTTTGCTTACACGTACCCGCCACGCGTAGTATTATAGCGAGCATGATAGGACTCTATGTCAGTTTATTATTTTCCATCAGCGTGCTGCGCCTTTTTCCTGAATCTGATAAACTTAAGATAGTAATTATCCTCAGTGTAGGTTACGTCGGTCTGATGAGCGGTTACAGGCTCTCTACAGTCGTGAATTTTTCACAGTTATTACGGTCAGATACACCTACCGGGCACGGGGAATCGCGAGCGGGGAAAACTACAAATAACTTAAAAATTTTAGACACAAGTGTTATAATTGATGGTAGGATTCTCGAAATCTGTCAGACAAAATTTATTGAAGGCACACTCGTCATTCCACGGTTCGTTCTCAATGAGTTGCAACATATCGCAGATTCTACAGAACCCCTTCGTCGAAATAAAGGGCGACGCGGTTTTGATATCCTCCGCGCCCTTCAGAACAATCCAGCGATTGTCGTTGAGATCTCCGAAGAAGAGGTCCCACATCTGCCAGAAGTTGACGCTAAGTTGGTGCATCTGGCGCAAAAACAAGAGGCGACAATCATTACTAACGATTTAAACCTCAACAAGGTCGCTGAATTACAAAGTGTAAAGGTGCTTAATATCAACGAATTATCAAACGCTGTGCGTCCAGTCGTCATTGCCGGTGAAGCGATTCAGGTACTCCTCCTCAAAGAAGGAAAAGAACCCAATCAAGGAGTCGGTTACCTTGATGACGGAACTATGGTAATTGTTGAAGAAGGGAAGCCATATATCGGGCAAACTCTTAACGTTGAGGTTACACAGATGTTGCGGACCAGTGCCGGTCAGATGATTTTCACACGTATCAAAGCAGATGAAATGGACACTGATGAACAGCAAGGTATGCACTCTTATTCCCGCAGCTGGTAAGGGAAGCCGAATGACGCATTCCGTTAAAAAACCGTACCTAAAATTGGCACAGAAGCCAATTTTAGCGCATACTATCCAGCGGTTTGAGCAAAATACTGCTGTAGATGCTATTTTCGTTATCGTTGACGAAACTGATTTTAACGAATGTCGCAAAACCGTGTTGGAACCATTTCCTTTCACAAAGGTACAGGAACTTGTCGCAGGCGGTGAGACTCGGCAGATGTCTGTCTACAACGGTATTCGCGCATTATCGGCAGATGTCGATTTTGTTGTCGTGCATGATGGCGTACGTCCTTTTGTAACAGACGAGACGATTTTTGCGTGTCTTACCGCAGCGGACGAATACGGTGCCGCTGCTGCTGCCGTACCCGTTAAAGATACAATCAAAGTAGCAGACGCGAACGATTTCATTGTTGAAACGCCGGCGCGAGAACAACTCTGGGCTGTGCAAACGCCGCAAGTCTTTCGGAAATCCCTGTTAAAAGAGGCGCATCGGACAGCACAAAAACGTCAACTCACAGGAACCGATGATGCCGCACTCGTCGAACAACTCGGCTTCCCCGTTAAGTTGGTAAAGAGCAGTTACACAAATTTGAAGATAACCACGCCAGTGGATTTACAAGTGGCAGAAGCCCTACTTTCAGATTCTACAATTTGGTAGATGTCTTCTGTTTAGTACTACCTCATCGGAGATTATAGCAATGGGAACATATAAGAAAAAATGCGAGTAGGTATCGGTTACGACGTTCATCGGTTAGTCGAAAATCGAAGGTTGATTTTGGGTGGTGTTGAGATCTCATATCATTTGGGACTATTCGGGCATTCGGATGCGGATGTCCTCACACATGCAATTATAGATGCGATTTTAGGGGCAGCCGCACTCGGCGATATCGGCACACATTTTCCAGATACGGATGACCGTTATGAAGGGATGGACAGTTTTATTTTTCTTCAGGACACCGTTTTGAAAGTGAAAGAATGTGGTTACCAAATCGAAAATATAGATAGTACAGTGATCGCGCAACGCCCAAAATTGGCACCTTACATCTCGGAAATACGCGCAAGGCTCGCTAAAACACTTGATATTGCCGTAACGCAAATAAACGTTAAAGCTACCACAGCAGAGGAATTAGGCATTGTCGGTGAAGGGAAAGCGATCGTCGCTCATGCCATCGCCTGTCTTTCTCCGTTGTAGGTGTCTTTATATGGAATGTCAGGAGGCGTCCAGATCACAAAAATGGGTATGAAAATATATAACTCGCTGAGCAGGCAATTAGAGGACTTTGTCCCACTAAACCCTGAACAGGTGTCGATTTACAGTTGCGGACCGACTGTTTATGACTACATTCACATGGGCAACGCCCGCACCGCTTTGGTAACAGATATTATTCGACGCTACCTCATGTATAAAGGGTACAACGTCAAACTTGTTCAAAACTTGACAGATATTGACGACAAGATTATCAACCGCGCCGCAGAATTAGGGGTCAGTGCAAAGCAGCTCGCCTCCGAAAACGGCGAAGCGTTTTTTCAGGACTCGCAACGCCTCGGCATCCACCCGGCAGATGTTCATCCGAAAGCAACTGAACATATTCCGGAAATGATAGATTTGATTCAAACCCTTCTTGACAAGGGTGCCGCTTATGTCATTGATGGAAGCGTCTATTATCGCGTAAATCAGTTCGCCGAGTACGGAAAACTTTCTAATCGAAAACCAGAGGACTTGCTCGCGGGTGCAAGGGTTGAGGTCGATGAGCGGAAGGAAGACCCACGCGACTTTGATATGTGGAAAGCAGCAAAACCGGGTGAACCCTCATGGGAAAGTCCCTGGGGTAAAGGGAGACCCGGATGGCATATAGAATGCTCCGCTATGGCTATGAAACATCTCGGTGAAACCATTGATATCCATGCCGGTGGCGAAGATTTGCAGTTTCCGCACCACGAAAATGAGATCGCACAAAGCGAATTGGCGACAGGTGCAACCTTCGCACGCTACTGGATGCACATCGCTTTTCTAAAGATTGATGGCACACGGATGGGAAAATCGGAGCAGAACTTTATCTTGCTTCGAGATGCCCTCGATAATTATCCTACCGAAGTAATTCGTCATTTTCTTATTTCTGCACATTACCGACACCCGCTCGACTACAATCAAGAAAGTTTGACAAAATCGGCAGGCGCGCTCAGACGTTTGAACAATTGTTTGGACGCGCTGAAAGAATACGATCAATCCGTTGAGACAAATGGGACAACGGCTACACCTCTACAACACACAGTCCAAGAAATGAAGGCGCAGTTTACCCAAGCAATGGATACTGACTTCAATACTGCCCAAGCACTCGGTGCTATTTTTACACTTGTCGGTGAGGTTAACAAATCACTTACCAACGTTGGCGAAAAAACTGATCCTGCATTTGCCCAAGCATACCAAACACTGCTCGAAACCTGTCAAGTCCTCGGAATCTATGGCACGGATACCCAAGAGAGTGATGACCATAACGTGGAGCAACGCGACCAACTCGTTCAGCTCCTTTTGGAAATAAGACAAGATGCGCGTGAACGAAAAGATTGGGAGACATCCGATAAAATCCGTGATAGGCTTAAAGAACTTAATATCGAAATTAAGGACACCCGTGAAGGTGCCACTTGGAAAATCGTCGCTTAACTGAAGGCATTTGCGTGACAGCCTGTGCCTGAGTATTCATCAAAGGAGTAAAAAATGATTTATCGATTCACAGTACTCTTTTCTCTGCTCTGTTTTTCTGCTATGCTCATAGGGTGCAGCGCACTCTTTTCGGAACAGGAGTGGAGCGAAAATTACGCCCTAATGGAAGGCGTACAAGCATCAAGCCCACAGATGATTGATGGCAAATTGAACACCGTCGGTGAAACAACATTCCCCGCAAGCACGGAAGGGTTCATGGGGGCAAATGCTGCATCACAGGTAGTAATTACTTTGCCAGAAAAAAAGACTATCCGTCGAATTGTCATACACTCGGATAATTTGTCATCATTTGATATTTACGCAGATAAAGGTAGTATTGCCGTTGACGCGGATTGGCAACTCATTAAAGATGTGAAAAGTGTCAAACAAAGCCCAATTCAAATCTCTCTGTTGATTCCATTCCCAACAGATCGAATTCGGTTACGTGTTTTAGGCACCAGAGATGACGCGCTTCTGAATCGGCAGCAACGCGCAAGATCCGGCGGATTCCGAGGATGGAACGCTAATCGCCGCGCAGCTGCGAAAATCCGAGAAATTGAACTCTACGGCTACAAAACCGCTAAGCAGGTAGAAGCCGAAGAAACTACCGATAAACGTGAAAAAGAACTTGATGATTTGCTCGACTTAGAGTAACATAGAGTTGAAGATCAAGGCGGTTGTTGCTACAACGCCGCCTCAACTTTATACCGCGCGGAATAGCAGCTATGCCGTTCCAAGCGATAAGGAGGCAATACATGCGTTTTATATTATTGATGATGCCACTCTGTGTAGTCGTTGGGCTATCGGGGTGTATTCTTGCATCAAACCCGGCATATAATTGGAGCAAAAATATCGCACTTGACGCGACAAGTGAGGATACAAAGTACCACGACGATAATATCCACACACGCGGTGAAACAGGCCCCATTCTCGAAGATGAAAAGGATGAGAAATCCCAACAAGAATCTGATAACTACACCGAAGCAGTGCTCAGATGGCGGCAGCCACAGACGATTCAACAGGTTGTCGTGAAAGCCGAGCCAGGTCAACTGGAGTACTTTGCGGCGCAGTACACAAATGAAGAGGGCGAATGGATTACCGTCAAAGAGGTACGCGACAACATGCGTCCAATTTACCGCTTTACCTTGAAAGACCCGATTGTAACAACTAAGTTCCGATTAAAGGTGCCACGGCGTTGGGATTCACGTCGCGTTGGTGGGCAGAAACGCTCAACACGCGGTGAAACTGGCGCACCGAGTATGCAGGAGTACAAGAAGATTCAAGAGATTGAACTCTATTACGCACTCCCACCTGACCCTGTCGAAGCAGGAACAGCCGAATAGCACCCGAGCCACTGTCTATTTTCAGAATCGTCAGCTATCAGGAGTCAGAGTTAAATGCCTCGCAGTGAGAGCAGTTGTTAGTTAATCTCTTGTGGCAGGAACAAGGTTTGTACCCGCCACAAGGGCTCTTAACTGAAAACTGATAACCGATAACTGACAACTATTAAAAATGCTTTCTAACGAAATAATCAGCCTAATCCATCTAAATATGATTCAAGGCGTTGGATTAAAGACCGTCCAAGTCTTGCGCGATATTTTTGGGAGCGCAGAACGCGGACTCCAAGCAACATCCGAAGAACTCGAAAAAATAGAACAACTTTCACCTACGATGCGTGATCTCTTAAGTCGTAAACCTGTTCAATATCCAATAGAACGTGAATTGGAATTGATACAAGAGTACGGTTGTCAGGTTATAACGCTCTATGATGACGCGTATCCGCCTCGCTTGAAGGAGATTGATACACCGCCCCTTGTGCTGTATATTCGGGGTAAGTTAACATCGGAAGATTCGCTCAGTATTTCGCTTGTCGGTTCGCGAGACGCAAAGGATTACGGAAGAAAGGTAAGCTATCGACTGAGTTATCAACTCGCACAACGCGGATTGACGGTTGTTAGTGGTTTGGCGAAGGGGATTGATACTTCAGCGCATCGCGGTGCCCTTGAGGCAGGCGGCAGAACAATCGCCGTGATGGGAAGCGGATTGAGTTTCATCTATCCAGCAACAAACAGAGATCTCGCTGAGAAAATTACAGCATCCGGCACGCTAATTTCTGAATTCCCAATGGGAGTTGAACCCAAGCCGAGGAACTTTCCACGCCGTAACCGTATCATTAGTGGACTAACACTTGGAACTGTTGTCGTGGAAGCATCAAACCGCAGCGGCGCACTCATTACCGCACGTCTCGCTGGTGAACAAGGCAGAGAAGTCTTTGCGGTACCGGGAGAGATTTTTTCTGAACTCTCAACGGGGACCCATAAGTTGATTAATAACGGGGCAAAACTGATCAATACTGTGGATGACCTCCTTAATGAACTACCACCGTATGTGTTAAATCAGCTCCAATCCCAGTCACCAACAGCATTGGTGCCAGATATAGCGATTGAATCTCCACAAAAACTGCAGGTTGAGAAATCCCATGCTCAATCCGAAACCAACCAACCTCCGGTTGAAATACCACAACCTGTTCAAATCACGTCGCCACCCGATTTAACACCAGACGAAAGAAAAATCTTCGATGCCATTGCAGTCCCTTCATCGCATATTGATACCATCGTCCGGACGACCCAACTACCGATTGGTCAGGTGTCAAGTGTACTCTTGATGTTGGAACTCAAAGGCATCGTACAACAATTGCCGGGGAAACAGTTCACTAAGTCTGGTTAAAGGAGGAGACATTGAATGGGAACGAACCTGACCTTTCAATATGACAGAGATGCCGATATTTTGTACGTAAACACTTGTCCTCCATATCCAGAACAAGAGAGCGAAGAACTCGATGATGAAATCATCGCGCGTTTCAATCCTGACACGGGAGATATTGAAAATCTGGAGGTTTTATTCTTTTCCACACGTTTGTTGCGTGACGAGTTGTTTCATCTACCGATTTCTGCCCGTTTGCAACTAAACGAAGAATGATGAGATTTATCGTAAAACATGAAAATACTCGGCATTGATACCTCATGCGATGAAACGGCTGCCTCGGTTGTCGCTAACGGCAGAGATGTGCTTTCTAATGTCGTCGCCTCACAAATTGAAGCACACCAAGAATACGGCGGCGTTGTGCCGGAACTCGCATCCCGTAAACACATTGAGGCTATCAACTTCATTGTGAATAAGGCATTAGCAGAAGCAAATATCACATTCAAAGACCTTGAAGCGATAGCAGTAACGAATCGTCCCGGATTAATCGGGGCACTGTTGGTCGGTGTCGCATCAGCAAAAAGTCTTGCCTATTGCCACAATCTACCGTTGCTCGGTATTAATCACATCGAAGGGCATATCTACGCCAATTATATGGTGCATGATACGCTAACGTTTCCACACATCTGTCTCACGGTCTCTGGCGGGCACACGCTACTCGTAGAAGTTCACGAAGGCTGGCAATACAAAGTCTTAGGTAGCACGCAAGACGATGCCGCTGGTGAGGTCTACGATAAGGTCGCGAAATATCTTGGACTCGGTTTTCCGGGTGGCAAGATCATTGATGATCTCGCTCAGAAAGGTGATCCGTCGGCAATAAAATTTCCGAGACCGATGCGCAATAGCGGAGATTACCAGTTCAGTTTCAGCGGTATCAAAACCTCAGTCCGCTATTTTGTAGAGAAAGCACAGCGCGCCGGTGCACTCGTGGAAAATGGACAAGAAGACGCTAAAGACACAAACCCCGATACGGTAACCGTCGAAGACATTGCGGCGAGTTTTCAAGCCGCTGTCGTTGACGTCCTAACTTATAAGTCAATCCGAGCGGCGAAATCCACCGGCGCTCAAGCGATAACGTTAACCGGTGGCGTTGCAGCAAACAGTCAACTGCGTGCTTCACTGAAAGCCGCTGCTGTAGAGATCGGTGCCGAAGTCTACTATCCACCGATGAACTTGTGTACAGACAATGGCGCGATGATTGCCGGAATTGCTTACGAAAAATATAAACACGGACTCCGCGACAACCTTTCTCTCAACGCCGCTGCGAACGGTTCTATTGTCGATGTCTAACGGAGGAGGCGGATTTTGTTGGAAGCAGACGTATGTGTTAAAGCTGTCCAATGCCTGAAATCAGGCGGGATTATTGCTATTCCTACCGACACAGTCTATGGATTAGGAGCAGACCCATTTAATGCAGATGCCGTGCAAAAACTTTACACGATAAAAGGACGACCCGATGGCAAACCGATTCCGCTTGTCCTCAGTTCGGTCGCAGATGTCCATCGTGTCGCTCAAAACTTACCTGACTTCTTCTTTCATCTCACAGATCGGTTTTGGCCAGGTGGTCTGACAATTATTGTTGAGGCAAAGGATTTGCTACCGGTATTGACAGCTGGTGGGAACACTGTCGGGGTGCGTATTCCAGACAACCCGCTACTCCTGCAAATCCTCCAAGCGTTTGGGGGACCAGCGGCAATCACAAGTGCGAATCTCTCAGGTGAACCACCCGCCACATCTCCGCAAGAAATTGGTGAAACACTCGCATCGCGAATTGATATGATCGTCGATGGCGGTAAAACACCAGGGCCTATCCCCTCTACAGTCTACGATATTTCAGTCTTACCGCCTATTATCCGACGGCACGGTGTGATTTCAGAAGAGACGCTCGCCAAGGAGTTTGCGTGTTACAACAAGCCTTAAAGCAGCTGCTGCAGTTCTTAGCCACTCCAACCGGAAATTGGGTCGTCCTCGGGGTCATCAGCTTTGTCGTATTAGCGATCCTTTACCACAAAAAACGACAAATTCCGGGATTAACCGTGGAGGTTATCAAAGAAGATACGTGGTTCATTAACCGGGACGACAACCATCGCCTCGCTATCGTTGTATCGCTGCATTTGATTAACAAATCGAGCGCACCTATTCGGATTCGGAATTGCAAACTGAGCGGATATTCACCCAAACCCCCGCCTGAAAATTTATTTTTAGAGGGACATGATACAAGTGTTGAACTCGCGTATCCGAAGTACGATCTCTTTGCTGGTGCAGGCGGACATCCTTCCGATCACACTTCAGAGTACGTCCTCAATCCCTACACGGAACAACGTATGTGGGTTTTCTATCACTCCGGTATTGTTACAATGACAAATATGCTTCGTGCACCGATCGTGATTAAAGATGCGAATCGAAAACGCAAATCCCTCCAAATAGCGGTGCCTCGCAATATGGAACAAATCCAAATCTATCGCGAGGCAGCAATGCGGTGGTAACTTAAGCGAGTTCCGACAACTTGACGGATCGACCCCCCGCTTCTGCAGACCTGTCAGCAGCAAAAACAACGCGGTGTGTCTCAAACGCTGTATCAAAATCGGTCAACGGCATCGGTTCGTCTCGCCCAATGCTGTCTATAAATGCTTGGAACTGCGGCTCATAGGGATGATCGCTGACATCACCGGAATCAATAAGCGAAGTCTCGAGGGTGCTCCACTGACTCTTATCCATCCCTTTAAGTTTCGCAGAATAGATGCGATTGTCAAGTAGGCTTCCTTCACTGCCGACGAGGTGGATGTGGAAATAGTAGGGCTGCAAGCAATCAACGCAAGAGGTAACTTTCCCAATTTTCCCACCGCCTTCAAACTTAAGAAGACTCACACTTGTTGTTTTATATTCGTAGGGTTGAAAATCAGCACCTACGGATTGTGTATGATAACTCGTCACCTCTTCAACATTTCCATCCATAAAAAAGAGGAGCGCATCAAGCGCATGGCATCCAGCAGTGAGCAAGGTGCTGCCGCCGAAGTCCTTTTTAATGTTCCATTCGTATTGCCCGTACCAAGGTCCGATGCCGTGGTAATAGTCAACCTCGGCGTAGTGGAGATCCCCCAAGAGTCCATTATCAATTACCGAACGGATCATTGTAAAATGCGCACTGTATCGGCATTCAAAGCAAACACAGACGCTCACGCCGGTGCTTTTGACAGCGTCGCGGATGGCTTTCGCATCGTCGTATGTGAGGCAGATCGGTTTCTCGATAATGAGATGTTTTCCGGCTTCTGCAGCAGCGATGGCTTGTTCAGCATGAAATGGGTGTGGTGTACAAATATCAATGATATGTATATCAGGATCGGCAAGCATTTTATCAAAGTCAGTATAGGCTTTAAGGGGTGTACCGTAGGTCTCTGCTAATACCGATTCATCGTGTTCACGCCGTGAACAGATAGCGGTGACATCCGAACCTGTAACGGCTTTGAAGGCTTCAATGTGGGCACCAGCGACCCAGCCAAGCCCGACAATTCCAACGTTTAGGTTATCCATTTTACGACTCCTTTATCCATCATGGGGTATCCTAATATCCGCAGCAACACCCCCGTCAATAATTGCGAATTTTACATTGAAAGCATTATAGCACAGATACAGATTTTTTAGAGAAAAAATTGGTTGATATAATTTTCGTTTTACGGTATAATTAAGTAGGAAATATTACTTTCATTTCAAAAAGCCAGTTACAGAATGTCTAATACCACCACATCTGGAAATTAAACAAAACACCCTGATGCTGGTTAACAAATACCGTTGACAGATAAAAAAAAATGTCCTATAATATGCTGGAATTGAAAACAACGTCTTTTGGTGTAAATCCCGCAAGCAGTGCTGCTAAATACCGTTTCTCTATCTTGTCCATTTCAATTCGCAATGAAGGAGACGATTCCGATGGAGACTAAAATTTCCGATGCCTTCCCTCCGAAATTTGCAAAAGAAGGGCTAACCTTTGATGATGTTTTGCTGATTCCGGCTGAATCGGATGTGCTTCCGGAGCAAGTGGATACGAGTACACAACTGACACGTAACCTCAGGTTAAACATTCCTATCTGTAGCGCACCTATGGATACTGTCACCGAATCTACTCTTGCTATTGCACTTGCGCGAGAAGGAGGCATCGGAATAATTCATTATAATTGCTCCATTGATGAACAGGTATCTGAAGTCGACCGCGTGAAACGATCAGAGAGCGGCATGATTACCGCACCCATTACGCTTACAGAAGACAAGACGATTCGGGACGCACTCCAAATTACAGAGCGTTACCACATCGGTGGCGTGCCTATCGTTACCGAAGACGGGCATCTCGTCGGTTTAATTACTAACCGAGATCTCAAATACGAAGATAACCTGGAACTCTCGGTAACTGTGCGAATGACACCGAAAAACGAACTAATTACAGCGGCACCAGGAATTACACTCGATAAAGCCAAAGAGATACTCCACAAATCTCGGAAAGAAAAATTGCCGATTGTGGATGAAGATTTCCGACTCTGTGGATTGATTACCATTAAAGATATTGACAAAGTCCAGATGTTTCCACAAGCGTGTAAGGACAGCGCGGGACGTTTACGAGTCGGTGCCGCTGTGCTACCATCAACGCCTTTGGAAAATGTTGATCGATTGGTGGAAGCAGGCGTGGATGTCCTGGTATTAGATACAGCACACGGTCATTCTAAAAACGTCATCCGATCAACGGAATATCTTAAGTCTCATTTCTCGAACATCGATCTCATTGCAGGCAATGTTGTCACACCGGAAGCCACGCGAAGCCTTATTGATGCCGGTGCCGATGCAGTGAAAATCGGTGTCGGTCCCGGTTCCATTTGCACAACACGGATCGTAGCAGGTGTTAGTATCCCTCAGATTACGGCAATCTACGACTGTGCAGCGGAAGCCGACAAGGCAGAGGTTCCAATTATCGCCGATGGTGGCATCCGTTACTCTGGAGATATAGCGAAAGCTATCGGGGCAGGTGCAAGTTCCGTGATGATTGGCAGCTTACTGGCGGGAACTGATGAGAGTCCCGGAGATACAGTCATTTATCAAGGGCGAACCTATAAAATTCACCGCGGGATGGGGTCAATCGGTGCCTTACGAAAGCGAAACACCCAACACACATCAGACAGCACGGAAGACCTCTCCAAAATCGTGCCTCGCGGAATTGAAGGACGTGTGCCACACAAAGGGAAACTCAGCAATTTTGTTTATCAATTAGTTGGTGGAATCCAGTCTGCTATGGGATATTGTGGAACCCCGGATATTAATACATTACGCACAAATAGCCGATTTGTTCGAATGACCAGCAGCGGTTACCGAGAAAGCCATCCACACGATATTGATATTACGGAGGAAGCACCGAATTACACGGTCGCAAATCTCAACTCGTAGGTATTATTTACCGGTTTTTTCTCAACTAATGATAGCGCACAGTTTTTACAGTGAAATCTAAAAATATAGATATTTGTCAGGAATGTTAGGCTTGCTGTGGTAATATTTTTGTGGATCGAAAATCAAAGAAAAAATGGCTTTCAGCCTATACAGAGTCTGGGATTCTAACAAAAATTAAAAAATTACCAAAAAGCAAAAAAATATACCATTTGGTATCTTTTTGACGAAATTCTTACATAAAATTAGGACCCTGTAGATTGTGTCCGACGATGTGAAATCCAACGATAAGAATAGGTATATATTTTACGATAGCGTTGGCTAAACCCAGACAAATTCAAGGGTTTTCCTGATTACAAATATCATTACTTGAGCAATACCTTATCATCTCAATGTGCATTTCGCTACGTCTTCGATATCCAGCGGTTTGCACAAACACAGAAAGGGAGTGTTTCATGAAAGTTAACGAAGAAATGTCGTTTTGGGATAGGCTCTATATTCCAGCGTTGATTAAGGGAATGTTTACCACGCTGAAGCATATTCCAAAGAAAAAATTGACATATCAGTACCCCGAAGATCCAAGGAGCGTGGATGAGCGAAACGAACGGTATCGCGGCATTCATAAACTCACGAAAACAGAGAAAGATGAGATTAAATGCGTAGCCTGTTTCCTATGCGCGACCGCCTGCCCTGCTGATTGTATCACAATTCAAGCGGCACCCGCACCGGAAGGTTGGACAACCAAAGAAGGCTATCAGCGCGAAAAGTATCCCGATGTCTTTGAAATCAACATGCTCCGTTGTATCTTTTGCGGATATTGTGTTGAGGCTTGTCCTGAGGATGCTATCCGAATGACGGGCTTAACGCTTCCGCAATATTTCCGTGAGCAGCAGAAGGAGGGCGAAAGCCTTGGAAGTTCGCGCAGTGACTTCATTTTTGATCGGGACATGCTCGTCGCTAACAATGACATTCCTCAAGAAGGACTCAGTGTTGAAGCGAAGTAGGAATTGATGTTACCATACGCTCCCTTTCCGAAGAAAAAGTACAGTATTATCTATGCAGACCCTCCGTGGGATTACAAAGGACAACTCCAGCACACAGGTGTCGGCGGCAAAGATAGTGGTGGCGCAATTCGGCATTACCCGACTGTATCAGCGTCAGAAATGGAGACGTGGGATATTACCGCAATCACTGAAGAGGATTGCCTACTTTTTATGTGGAGCTCATCTCCACATCTGGATCAGGCAATTCAACTCGGTAAAGCTTGGGGATTTCGGTGGGCAACTGTTGCCTTTGTATGGGATAAGCAACGCGTGAACCCTGGATTTTATACGATGAGCCAGTGTGAATTGTGTCTCGTTTTCAAACGCGGCAAAATTCCACAACCGCGAGGGGCTCGGAACATTAGACAACTTGTTCAAACGAAACGGACACGCCACTCTGAAAAACCGGAAGCAGTGCGTAAGCGGATTGAGGAAATGTTTCCACACCAGTGTAAAATCGAATTGTTCGCACGCAAAAAGACCCAAGGTTGGGACGCATGGGGACTTGAGGCACAATAACCTTCGTGAACCTATTGTGTTGTTCCAGAACTTTAGATTAGCCGGTAAGACGGGAGCAAAACATCTATTTTTTTTATTATTTCGGTTGATATAAACACAAAACGAACATTCTGGCGAAAGTTAAATTAATGTTAATACTTTTTTATAACTACCAGAATTTTCAGCACACCACCCATACAGGAAATATCTGTTACGTGTTCTGTTTATACGCAACCTAAAATTTATTTAACTGACTGGACATAACGCTTGGAAATAAAAAGTGAGCGTCATGTATATACCGGTCATTGCAAATTTATTGCCTAAATTTATTTGAAAGGCACATATTAAATCAACCCAATGCAAGGATTATCACTTAATTTTTGTTCAGAAACGCTTTTCTCGTTGACTGATAAAATTAAATCCAGTATTGAGGGACGGATGAGTTGGGGTGACACCTTTGGCTTGGGACTCGGTGTCAAATCCGATAAACACCTAATTGTTTGGACGCCGAAGGAAACTTCAGAAGGCGACATCCTACCCGGTTTTGACTCAGAAGATGGCAAACTTACCCTGAAAATGCGACCGCGCCCAGGGGCTTGGGTCTCTTGGATTGACGAAGCGAAAGTTGCTGCTGAAACACGCGACGACTATGACAGGGTTCATAGAAGCATTCAAGAATTGGAACGGAATGCACGCCAAATTACAGACTTCGCCGATGGCGTTGTCTCGGACATAACCATCCAAAATTTGGGAAAATCCCTGACGCTTTCCGAACTCACGCAAGACGTTTTGAAAGCACGCCTGACAATACCGACGACCATCAAAACCGGTGGGTATATACTCGCACAAATTGATGATACGCATGCTGAAAATATGTATGCGCCAACTGTTGTTATTCCAGAGCAAACTCATATCCATCGCGTTCACCTCAATGAGGATTCACTTTTTGACCAAATACACGTAGAGGACTACAACGTACTTCTCGTCGTGCTACGAACGCATATAAAGCAGTACCCTGATCTCGCCGATTTAGGGTACACTCTAACACTTCATACCCGATTGTCCAGTATCTCTGATGATGAGGACGAAGAGATACCAGACGCGACGGAAGCACATACGCCTACTCAAGTCCTCGCTACAGCAGCAGTTTATAATCCGCTTGAACCGGAAACGCTGAAGTTAGTACCCATCGCATTCAACGCACCTGCCGAAGAAATTGAAACCGCGATCGGTGAGAGTTCAAAGAAAATTGAAGCATATACGCTGAAAGCTAATCAGCATGCCCACCAACTCATGACGCAGTTCCAACAAGGCGTAGAAACCCGTTTGAGAGCCCTCGTCCTTGGACCCGGACAACGCGTTCATAATAAAGTATGGGACGATTTGGTGATTCGAGAACTGCGAAGTACAATGCTCGCTTTCGTCGAATTTTATACCGAATACCTTACCGAACATTTTGAGGAAACGGTCACAGCAGCGAAAACGGATGCGCTCGCTCAAAGTATTGACCCCATGATAGAATTTTGGCAGCTGCAGGATAACCAACAATTAACCCTGAATCATCTCATTCAATCCTCCTACAGATTGGCGAATCAGGTACTCGATCGAGCAGCTGGGTTATTTCATGATTTAGTCTTTGAGCAAGACTTCATCGAAACGGGTCTTGTCAAACAAGTTGAACTCCTAACATTTCAAGATAATGAGCTCTTGGATGAAATTTATCTGCCGAAATGGACGCGTGGAACAGTCCGTGAGAAAATAGCAAGCATCAGCCTCCGATCAACTTTGCATGCCGCTCAAATCGAGCGTTTGACAACGATCTGGTTGGAATTGCTGGAACTCGCGAATTTCGCAAGTCAACACAAACAAGACTTTGAAACCGTTATTCAACCTTTAACCGATCTCCTATTGACAGCGAAAACTGGACAAACACAGCGCCGAGCACAACAGCTACAGCAGCGAGGGAATGCTACTAATTTTCCCGGTTTTGAAATTCCTGATGCTATTTTTCAACAACTGCTTGAACATGTGAAGTTGCACTTGCCAACCATAGAACACTGGTTAACGAACCTGCCACCAAAGGCAGACACGCAACTACATTACGCGACCCTATGGACGTTAGTGCTTGATGGTAAGCTCCGAGAACAACTCCTCGCTGATGTCCAACCTACATGCGACATTAATCTCAGCGTACCCGACCAGACAAAAAGATTGATTAATCTCATGTTGGAAAGTACGCTAATTATTCAAGCCGAAAAGGATCGGAAGTCGATAGAACGTAATCTAAATCGGGCAATCCTCTCAAAAACAGGGCACGAATTGACGAATATCACTTCGGAGGCATTGCTCGCTATCCATGGCGATACGCTACTCGCAACGCTCTATGAGGAATTGATCGACTATCACGGCACCTTAGCCAAGCGTGCAAACAGGCTCACAAACGCTCCTCAAAAAGGGAAACAGCGGAAACGTGGACGCTCACAAAATGGCAGTGCAGCAAACGTTGAGTCCGTTACCGCAGAACAGCAGAAAGTTGAAGAACTTATGACTTTCCTAAGGCCTTACCGCCAAGAGGAGGTCATCGGCACTTTAGCAACTGCCGGGCTTGACCCGCGCACTTCCAATCTGGAGAAGATTCGGAAACAGCAAGTCCTTAGTTTCGATGTCAGCGATTTGCCCGCAATAGGTGAAACATGGCTTGATGAAAGCAAGAGTGTTGAAGATTATCCGAATTTGCGGATGTTTCTCCTACAAAATCAACTGCCAGTATCAACGACCGGCAGACTTCTGATGGAGTTACGACAACATTTCTCTGATGAACTCTTCAACCACGTCTTAGGACTTATTCAAGAGGTGAAAGCACTCCAAAGCACTGATTACAAAGGCGACCTGCTTAATCAGTTTGTCGCTTATATCTC